>JAVEYW010000011.1 GCA_034003325.1 Desulfobacterales bacterium | reverse complement strand
GTGCAACCGTTGCTGCAGGGTGTACCGGATCGTGTTGTCCCAGCGGATGAAAAGATCGTCATTCCCCGTTGGAATGTTGAACGCAACGGCACTGCCGACCCCCCAAATCAATACCAGCAGCAGTACCAAAAACCCCGTAAAAAAGCTTTGCCTTCCGGCTCCTCCCTCATCCTGCTTGTTCCTGCTGTTCTCTTTCATACTGAGCTCCTTCTCCTTTAGTTGGTTGTCGCACAGGCTGAAACCATTTAAAAAATCTATTGGCCCTGCTCGACGATTTCAGCGCTGTTTTCAGAAATAACTATTTCTACTGATAAACATGGTTTTTTAGTCATACTGTTGCATTTGAACCGTGGCATGTTTCAGGCTGATAAATCTTATGCTGATCGGATCGGACTGGGAAAAAATTTGCGCTCTTCTCCGATCTAAAGCAATTGGACCTTCTAAACCAGGCCGTCAATCTTCGCAAAGCAGGACGGATTTACTCAGCACAATCATTGGCGTCCACCACACAAATGTTTAAAAATAATGAACCTTCTATGGCCAAAGCGCTCAACGCGTTATTATAACTATAAGATCAGTGCGACGCTTACTGCTGCAGACTGGCAGAAGCTCAAGAACGCGAGTTTCAAAGATCAATACCCCGGCCATAGAAGGCACAGACAAAACTATCCTAATTCATATTGTGAAATTGGAAAGAAAGTCGTTTTGGCTATTCCAGGCCGGAGGCCATGGACTGCCAATCCGGTTTCCTTTCAACTTTCTTCTTGACAGCCACCTTGCAACAGCTATCACCGCGACATATTGCAGAATAGATTTCCGGCTCATAACTGTCAGCAAACCCTGCTTCCTTTATTATCCCAACAAGCCATGCAGGTGTCATCGCTTGCCAAACCCTACAGGTGCGATCATCTGTTTTAACATCAAATTTCCCAATTCCGTATGCAGGAAACGGGCATGACAGACACTCGTACAGGAAGATATCCTGAGTATCTTCAAGAATATTTAAAGGTAACATCCAGGCAGTATATGCAGCAGTAATTATTTTTTTTAAGTTGTCGAAATTTTCAACTTTCAAAATACCCAACCGCTCGCTCATCAATTTGGTAGTGTACTCTCCAATCATAACCCAGGCAACGTTGGCGACTTCAAATGCCTTTGCACGCCCCAAAACTTTATCTGCGGCTCGCCCATAGCAGATATCCGTAAGAATCCCCGCGGCAAGGCCAAACATCGCCTGCACCGTCATGTCATGATTTTCAAATTGCTTGCTTACCCTTGCCACATAATCTTCCGACAGGTTCATTTTGTTTCTCCTTTTTAAGTTAAGATTCTCATCAGAAACATTACTTCTACCAGTATGTTAACACCTCCTTTCTTTATGGTTATTATCGCATTGCAACGGATGAGCAGGGGCGCACGGCTCAAATAAGTTCTGCATCAGCCTTTGTTCTGCATCAGCCTCTTGATATTTTTTTATTCTTCCCCACATCATTTGTCCCAACTCTCCCTCAGACAACGCCAACCTCGCAATCAGGCAATAGTTGTGTGCGCGCAGCGAGGAAACACCAAGACACAGATGAAAAATACTACGCTATACGCAGGAACGCTGCCTTTTTCATTTGATATTCCGCTATGTGACAAAGTCAAACAACTGTTTCTTTTGCTGCCATGAATACGACAAACTTTGTCATGAATACTTGCAATTCAAAACGCCTCGTTGGCCTTCGACCGGAAGCTTGGCGGCGAAGGCGGTTATTTGAATTCGAGCGTTACTCGCTGAAATTTTGAAGTGTGTCAGTCCCCGCGAACTCGGACGGCTGAGGAATGATCTTGACCGGCTCCTTGAATGTTTTTCGTTAACACCGAACAACAAGTCCCTGTTGCGCCGCTATAATTAATGAAAGATAAGATACAGTCACATAGATGGGTAGATGTTTGAGTTTTTGTTTGACACCTTTTTCCCGATCTGTCAAGCAGAAACTAAAAATAATTAACACCTGGAGGGGTTGACATGTATGCTAACGAGAATCTGCCGCTATATTTCAGAATTTATCATAAGATACGGCAAGACATTTTGGACGGGGAGTTCGAGCGGGGCGGGAAAATCGGTATTATCGAAGAGTTATCGAAAAAATATGGGGTTGCGACGGAAACCATGCGCAGGGCGATCTATCTTTTAGAAACAGAGGGGCTGGTGATCAGAAAACAAGGACGGGGGACCATCATTCCGGAAAACGCCAACCTCGACCCCGTTAAGATTGGAAATCTCGTTGTTCAGAAAAAAATTACCGAAACCGTTCTTCATTCGGATTTTGCCATTATCTCGACCGATTGGATCCCCGCGCCGCGTCGTTTTATCAAATTATACGAGCTTGATCAGAAATCATCCGAACCCATGGTCTTGAAAATAATGCACACACTTAAATTCAAAGACAACCCGGAATATAGGCTCTGCGCCGCTCATTATGTCGGTGAGCCGATGTTACACACGCTGAAAACGGATAAAACCACCGCGCCACTTGAAGTAATCCTCGCGCTATCCAAATGGATTGACACCACCCAATTGAAAACCACCGTGTCCATTATGCCCCATTTGTGCGTGGACGATATCGCCCTGTTACTGGGCATTCCCGACGGCACACCGGTTTTTCGTAATCGATATTTTGTCCGCGACCGAAAAAACAACCGCCATTGTTGGGAAACGATTTCCACCGCCAACATTCATGTTCATGAACTTGATTTCGAATAAAAACGCCTTTGGCTCAAGGTCATTCTATTGAAAAGGGGTGCTTGATGGGGTATGGTCCATTTTTTGATTTTAACCGGAAAGTGGCTGGCGTATGAAGAAAGTCTTGGGGGTTATCGGCTCGCCGCGCAAGCTCGGCAATTGTGAAGTCATGATCAAAGAAATCAGCCGAAATATTTCGGAACCGCACGAACTTCAGCTGTTGCGGTTATCGGACTTCAATGTTCTGTCTTGCAAAGCGTGCTACAAATGTCTGTTCGATGAAGGGGAATGTGTCCTTCAGGATGAATTTGGTATTATATTGGCGGCGATGTGCGAGGCGGATGCAATTATTTTAGCCGCCCCCACCTATTATCTGGGTGCCAATAGCAGTCTTAAACGCTTTATCGACAGAGGCTTCGCGTTTTATCCGAAAGTGGATCAACTTTGGGGAACCCCCTCCGTCGGTATTTGTATAGCGGCCATCCCCGGCAAGGAGGGTCACGGGCTTCTGGGGGTTGAAAACTTCCTGAAAATGGCAATGAGTGACATCAAATTGACCCGGGTTGCTTATGCCGCTTCTCCCGGTGATGTTTTTTTTAACGACACGAACAAAGCAACTGCCGCAGATCTCGCCGGCGCGTTGTTCAGCCCAGCCCGCAAGCCCGAAGGCCCCAGATGCCCGCTTTGCGGCGGAGACACCTTTCGGTTGCTGGGCAACATGTCCGTTCGCTGCATGCTTTGCAGCAACGAGGGCACCATGGACACAAGCACCGGTGAGCCGGTTCTTGCCATCAACCGGAGTGATCATGAACTTTTTCTCACGAAATCGGACATCATCGATCATAAAAACTGGCTGGTGGGCGCAAAGAACAGATTTCTTGATCAGAAGGCGGCGCTCAAAGCCGTAAGCGTCAATTACCGGCAAGACGGCACCTGGATCAAGCCTTTAAAATGATTTCCAAAGCCGATTTTGCCGAAAACTTTCAGCTGTTAACGCATCGACAGCGAGCCATCATCATGGTTAACATCATAACAGGAACCCATTATGCCGGAAGAATTATATCCGAATCTTTTCAGAATAAAAATACCCCTGCCCGAAAGCCCGTTGAAGTATTTAAATTCCTATATTATCAAAGGCGATAACCGAAGCCTTGTGGTGGACACCGGCATGAAGCATCCGGTGTGCAGAACCGCCATGTTGAACGGGTTAAAGGCGCTATCGATTCCCCTCTCAACGGTTGATTTTTTCATCACTCATTTTCATGAAGATCATTTCGGCTTGATTGGGGAGCTGCTCACCCAAGGGTGTAAGGTCTATTTTAATCGACCGGACATGAAAAGCATCGAAAGGCTGCAAAGCCTTGAACCGCTGATTCAAGCCGCCGTCAAAAACGGCTATCCGGAGGATCAACTCCGTCATCTGTTCGCGCAACGTCCCGGCATCGATTACGGAAACAAATGGATGTCGCACCTTCATTTTTTACACGATAACGACCTATTGGAAATTGGCGACTACCGATTTGTCTGCATTCATACACCCGGGCATTCCGCAGGTCATATCTGCTTATACGAATCCGAAAAAAAATTCCTGATTTCCGGTGATCATGTACTCAACGACATCTCGCCCAATATTACCTGCTGGTATGATGACATGGATCCATTAAAAGATTATCTCGAGAGTCTTGATAAAATATACCCGCTGGAAATTGACCGGGTGTTACCGGGGCATCGGTTGATCTTTACCGATATACGGCAACGAATCGATGGCTTAAAGCATCACCACATGCTTCGATTAACCGAAATTACCGGCATCCTGCAACAAAAGGCCTCTTCATTAAGTGCGTTTGAGATCGCCTCTGAAATGAAATGGGACATCACTGCGGATTCGTGGGAAGATTATCCCTGGTTTTTAAAATTTTTTGCAACCGGAGAGGCCAACACCCATTTGCGCTATCTTGAAAACAGCCATGTCATAAGCTGCGATTCCAATGGGGACATGCGGACTTACTCGTATCGGCATGATCCGTTGCATTGTTAGAAATCCGAAAAATCATCATCATCAAAAGGGATTACCTGTTCGGGGCGCACCTCTTTTGATTTTGTAGCAATCCTCTTTCCGGGTTTTGCGTCTTTTTGAAGTTTCGATTTGCGAACAGGGGGCAGGTTATGGGCTTTTTGCGCGAGCCTGCCAGCGCTCTTTTGGTTGTCGGCTTTTTCGGTGTTGACGCTGCTGCCGCCTTCAACCACTAGAATCAAATCATTAACGAAGCCCTTAATCTGCAAGGCCTGCGCGCTCATCTGTCCAGACGATGCGGCGGATTCCTCGGAATTGGCCGCATTTTTTTGGCTGGCCTTATCCATCTCGGTAATGGCGAGATTCACTTGATGAATGCCCTGCGCCTGCTCCTGGGATGCCTCCGAGATTTCATCGATCAGATGGCTGATCTTGGCGGCAATCTCAACATTTTCCTTAAATGCTTCCTGAGTCAGATGGGTCAGCTTGTTGCCGTTACCAACCACTTTCATGGTGTTTTGTATCAGCTCGGATGTATTTTTAGCGGCGGCGGCCGCGCGCATGGCTAGATTTCTCACCTCGTCGGCGACCACGGCAAATCCGGCACCCGCTTCTCCCGCCCTTGCCGCTTCAACCGCCGCGTTCAGGGCCAGCAGGTTGGTCTGAAATGCGATTTCATCAATGGTTTTGATTATTTTGCTCGTCTCCTCACTGCTTTGCGATATCTCCTCAATCGCGCGCGTCATTCTCGTCATGTTCTCGGTGACTTTGTCCACAATTCGATTGGCTTCTCCCATCATCGCCTTTGCTTCATTGGCATGATCCGCGTTTTGCTTGGTCATATTGGACATTTGCTCAAGCGAGGAGGAGGTCTCTTCAATGGCGGCTGCCTGCTGGGAAGAGGATTCGGCAAGTGATTGGCTTGCAGTTGCCACCTGCTTCGAGGCTGCGGCGATATTTTCCGCACCGTTAAAAAGCCCTTCAATGGCGAAATTAATCGGCTTCGTGATCGAATGAGCGAAATACCAGGTCAGCGGCGCGACAAAAAGCAGGCAGGCAATCGTAATGACCAGCAACCATGTCAGCATCTGCCGGACATTCTGTTGCGTTTCCGCCTTGGACAGCAAAATACCGGCCGCCCCGATGGCTTCTCCCTCTTCAATTAATGGGTAAATCCCTTCGAAAAAATGCTCACTCCCCAGCGATCGGCTTCGAAGCAGGCCAGAGGTGGAAATATCAAAACCATCCCTGCCGACGGTTGGCTGAAAGGAAAGACCCTCCGCATCAAGTTGCTGATAGTCTTTAATCATGCCGGTGGAAAGTACACCGCCCTCAAGAAAAAGGTTTATTTGCGTGCCGGAAAACAGCGATACCTGGCTGACAAAATGATGATCAATGGGAAGAGAGACGACAATCTGACCCCGCTGTTTGTTTTCCTCGGAAACATTGATCGCCGGTATGCTGGCATCCAACCACAAAGCGGTTCCGGAAACACGATAGCTCACGGCCGAGGTTTGCGGCATCGGCAGGGTCAGTACAGCTGGAAAAGGGAGCGGTTCGCTTTCCGCCTTGAAATCGCCTAAAGCCGCACGCTTTCCGGTCGGTGTGGTCACTTTGAAATAATTGCTGCTGCCGGGCGGCTCTGAAGTGAAAATCTGCACGGCATTCTCCATAATAATTGCAGCACAGACCCATTTCCCGTTGATATCATACACCACCGCCTGCGGAATGCCGAGAACAAACGCATCGTCCGCATAGTTTAGGGACATTTCCCTGGCGCTGTTTGAAATATCTTCCTTGAGATCCATCAAATCCGCAATGAGCGCCAGGTTGTTGTTCAAAACCGCCCCTTTGCTCAAACTCTCGGCAGCACGTTGTAACGCTTTCTTCTTGTTCGCCAGCTCGGCAGAAAGCACCTCTCCGGCACGCGCGATTCGATTCTCCGCCGCTTGCCGGCTCTGTCCCGCCACTAAGAAATATACAACCCCCATTGCCAGCAAAATAGAAATGATAACCGACAGAACACCGTTAATGATCAATCGTGTCTTAATGTGCAGCTTCATGTCTTCTCCCTTGAATACTGAAATAATGGATTGTGAAGGGATTGTTCCGTGGAATTTACAACATAATCTCAGGCAGTTTGTTTACCATATGGATTCAGTGGCCGCAAGCCATAAGATACGCCCGGAGTCAAGCCGAATTTGAGATTTCCTTTCGTAACTCGGACGAGAGCGTCAACGCCCTTTACCAGAAGAATGCACGCCTTTGCGTGTATGTTCGCCGAAGGTGAAAATAACTTTTATGCATCCCAGCATCCCAGCATCCGGCTTTGCCGGATTAGGAGGGTTCCCCCTCGGAACAAGGAGAAAAAACCCCGTTTGTCAAAGCGTGACAATATCGGCCGATACCATTTAAACTTCGAAAAGCATAAGACAAATATAGAACAATATGTTATGGTTCGGCTTAATGGAAGAAGGCGATCACGGATGACCGTCATGTTCATGCGGAAAGCCCTTATATGAACCATAGCGCAACCAAAGGGTTGCCATCGTCTGCCAAGGAGAATGTGCATGCGAATTGTCACCAGAGCGGATTTTGACGGTGTTGTCTGCGCCGCACTGCTTTATGAGGCTGAAAACATCACACACCCGATCTACTGGGTGGAACCAAGCGATATGCAACATGGCCGCATTCAATTGCATTCCGAGGACATTATCGCGAACTTGCCCTATGTTGAAGGTTGCGCCCTCTGGTTTGATCACCATATCACCAATGAACCGAATCGCCCAGTTAACGGGCTGTTCAAAATGGCACCGTCAGCGGCAGGAATCGTATATGAATTTTATAAGGAAAGACTAACGACGGACTTTACGGAATTGATACGGCATGCCGACGATATCGATTCGGCGAATCTGACCCGTGAGCAGGTCCGTCACCCGGAAAACGACCCCTATTTGCTGCTATCCATGACAATATCCAGCCGTATCAAAGCGGATGAGCCCTATTGGAACAAACTGGTTCAGCTTTTGCGGGGCAAGAAGATTGATCGGATCATGGCGGATAGCGAGGTCAAAACGAGATGTGAGCAAACAATCGCTCAAAACCTGCGATTTAAAGACCTGTTACGTAAGCACACACACTTGCATGGCCAGGTGGCGGTTTCCGATTTTCGTTCTTTCGAAAAATCCCCGGACGGCAACCGTTTTTTGGTCTATTCCCTTTTCCCCGAATCAATGGTCGCCGTTAAAATACGGTATGCCATTGAAGATTCGGAAAAAGTCATCGTCAGCGTTGGAAGGAGCATATTTAACCCCGGCTGCCGGGTCAATGTCGGGCAAATGCTCTCCCAATTCGGCGGGGGCGGGCATGCCGGCGCCGGAGCGGCTTCGTTTCACAAACGCCATTCGGATACGTACATTCCGGAGATAATCGACATTCTGATGAAAAACGAGTAAGGAGGCCCTATTGTGAGCAAAGTCATTTCTCCTGTGGACGAATTGATCCGTTTTGCAAAAACGGTGGTTCAGCAAGCCGGTGAGCAGGCCCTGTCATTCTACGGAAAAGGGGCGCCGACCCTAAAATTCGACTCCGACTTATTAACAAAGGCGGAAATTCAACTGACCCGGTTTTTCGAAAACCAGCTTCAAAGCACTTTCCCCGAACATCAGCTCTTTCAGAGCACGCATGCGGATCACGGCTATACACACGGGGAAAAACGCTATCTCTGGATTTTTGACCCCATCAACGGCAGCGCCAATTTTCAATCCGGTATTCCGATATGGGGTGTGTCAGTCGCTCTTTTGGAAAATTTCTGGCCGATTCTCGGCGTCTTTTACATGCCCGTTACAGGAGATTTGTTCCACGCCTGCGCGGGGGCGAAAGCCTTTCACGGCAACCGGCCTATTCAGGTAAGGGGTCACGACACATTAAACGACGAAAGCCTGCTGTTTGTTTTTTCCCGATTTCATCAGCAATTTCGCTGTTCATTTCCAGGCAAAATCAGGGACCTGGGGTGTACCGGCGCCCATTTTTGCTATGTCGCGATGGGCCGCGGTGAGGCCGTTGTGGCCGCCAACGAATCTTTCAGGGACCTAGCCGGATTGCGCGTCATCCTTGAAGCGGCAGGAGGAAAAATCTTTAATTTGGACGGCAGTGGCTTCTTTCTCAATGATTATCTCGATGGGCACAGTATTGACGGCGGGATTCTAGCGTGCTCACCAGATACCGCTACTCAGATCAAAGAATATTTGATATCAGGCTGAAAAAAAGGTATAGGCCTAATCCGGTGAAAGCTAAAAGCTTGAAGCTGGAAGGCTATAAGGCTTCAAGGATAAAAACCATTATCACTCAAATACACACATGCACGGTTATTTTGCGTGTATGCTTCTGATAGAGGTTCTATTCCGGGTTTGCCGCAAGCCGGTAGTTCACAGCTCAAACATGATCGTTTTTAGCAAATTCATCGCTGAAAGACACCCCTTGGTTTGCGCAAGCTTCCGGCAAACGGCCTAACAACCATTGGGGTTTGACAAGCGATCGCGTATCGTCTCGACATGAATCGGTATTCCCGAAAATTTAAGTAATTGTTTGCTGAACGGTTGGTGCAAATTGGTATTCGATTTTATTAAACGTATCCACAATAAGATAAGGCGGTTAAATGTAGTTAAAACAGGAGGTGCACCCCCGCCGCCACCTCACCTCTCCGGCGGCCATGCGCAACTCGGCCCCTTGGACGTCATCCCCTCCGAACCCGCTGTGGCAACCACTTCCAGCCGAAAAAGGAGCGGAAGACGGCGCCGGCGAAAGAATAAAGATACTGGCGCTCCAAACAGCATTAAGTCCGGAAGCGTCCTCGATGCCGCTCCCTGGTCTGTCGATGACTTTCAGGTGCCCCTTGCCGACGGAAAATTACGATTTCACGATCTTGATCTGCCCCCGGAAATCTTGCAAGCGGTGTATGATTTGGGATTTAAATATTGCACACCGATTCAGGCCGAGATTCTGCCCAGTACGTTGTCCGGCAAGGATGCTTCAGGCCGCGCTCAGACCGGTACCGGCAAAACCGCGGCCTTTCTCATTTCAATTTTTACAACCTTTCTGCGAACTCCCTTGCCCGATAAAGAGAAAAGAAGGCCGGGCACCCCAAGAGCGCTCATTCTCGCCCCGACTCGGGAGTTGGTGATGCAAATTGTCAAAGAAGCGCAAACCCTATCAAAATATTGCGATTTTCACACGCTCGGGGTGTTTGGGGGAATCGATTACGAAAAGCAGCACCGTGACCTAAAGGGGGAAAAGCTGGATGTCATGGTAGCCACTCCGGGTCGCTTACTCGATTTTCAGCACCGAAAAGCAGTTGATTTAAGCCATGTCGAAATCATGGTGATTGATGAGGCGGATCGAATGCTGGATATGGGGTTTATTCCGGATGTACGAAAAATCGTCCACATGACCCCGCCCAAGAGCAGCCGCCAAACCCTTCTGTTTAGCGCCACCTTGACGGACGAAGTCAGCCGCCTGACAATGCAGTGGACAAAAGACCCGGTGAAAGTGGAAATAGATCCGGAAAAAGTCGCGGTGGAGACCATCAACCAGATCGTTTACCTCGTCACCACCGACGAAAAAAAAGCGCTGCTCTATAATATTATCGCGCGACAGAATCTCGAACGGGTCATCGTTTTTTGCAACCGCCGGGACGAGACCCGCCGCCTGACGGAGTTCCTGCGGGATTATGGGGTGAATTGCGCCATGATTTCAGGTGAAATTACGCAACAAAAACGAATTCATGCCCTTGAGGACATTCGCGCCGGCCGCATCCGGGTGCTGGTGGCGACGGATGTTGCCGGCCGCGGCCTTCATATCGAAGGGGTCAGTCATGTAATTAATTACACCCTGCCGAATGATCCCGAGGATTACGTTCACCGAATCGGGCGGACCGGACGGGCCGGGGCTCTGGGCACCTCCATCAGCTTCGCCTGCGAGGAAGATTCCTTTTATCTTCCGGACATTGAAACCTTGCTCGGCTACAAGCTACCTTGCATTCATCCGGACGAGGCGTGGTTGACGTTATCTATCGCCCCGCTCAAAAAAACAAAAAAACAGCCCCCAAAACCCCGGCGCCGACGCCCTCCCCAGCACCGAAACAAACCGCCGAGCGAAAAACGGCCGGATAAAAAAGAATCGAGTTTATAGGACGGTGCAAAAAACCCAAATACCCCCATCCAGTTACCGGTGGCGCCTGAAAAAATGACATCTTTTAATATGACACTTTTTACCATCCGTTCTCTCTTAAACGGCATTCATCATGACAAGCATCGGGGAGCATGTAATGAAACAATTTGAAAATCAAATCACAGGCGTAATTGAATCTGAGGCATCGGTATGTCCTGCTGGAGAAGCCTTCCCGCTTCCCGCCCCGCAAGAATACGAGAAGGAGCTGACGCGCTTAAAGACCCTCGTTAAAACCCAGCGCGATCTGGGCCGAGAAATCGTGGTCGTGATGGGGGTCGGATTTGTGGGCGCCGTCATGGCCGGCGTCGTGGCGGACGCCACCGATAAACAATCGGGCTCGCCACGATATTTCGTTATCGGCATGCAACGGCCCTCTCCCCGCTCCTATTGGAAAATCCCTTATCTGAACCGAGGGCTTAGCCCCGTTGAAGCGGAAGATCCCGAGGTGGCGCCCCTGATAAAACGATGCGTTCAGGACAAAAGAACACTGACCGCTACCTTTACCTACGATGCGCTCAGTCTCGCGGATGTGGTGGTCGTGGATGTCCAGTGTGATTACGAAAAAAAAGATCTGGGGGATGTTAAAACCGGAAGCGCGGATATCGCGGCGCTGGAAAGCAGCCTCAAGGTGATCGGCGAGAAAATCGATCCGGCCTGTCTCGTATTGATTGAAACCACGGTGCCGCCGGGCACCACGGAATACATCGCACAACCCATCATGAAAAAGGCCTTTGAAGCCAGAGGGCTTAAAGATGCCGCACCGCTTCTGGCTCACTCCTTTGAACGCGTGATGCCGGGCCGCAACTATGTGGCATCCATTCGGGATTTTTGGCGGGTGTGCAGCGGCATCAATGACATGGCCCGGGACAAGGTGGTCGCATTTTTATCCAATGTATTAAACACCGACCAGTTTCCCCTCACCGTGCTCGATCGGCCGATGGAAAGCGAAACCTGTAAAATCGTAGAAAATTCATACCGTGCCACCCTTCTGGCATTTCTGGATGAATGGAGCGTGTTTGCCGAGAAAAACGGGGTGGATATGATCAAGGTCGTCAACGCCATCAAGGTGCGGCCCACGCATTCCAACATGATCTTTCCGGGCCCGGGCATCGGCGGGTATTGTTTGCCCAAGGACGGGGGGCTGGGAGTATGGGCGTATCACACCCTGATGGGATTTGAAGACGACCTGTTTAAAATCACGCCTTCCGCCATCAACATCAACGACACCCGGTCGCTGAGAGCGGCACAAATCACCCGGGATGCCCTGCGTAACATGGGGAAAATAGTCGCCACATCCAAAATTGCCGTGCTGGGCGCTTCCTACCGGGAAGACGTGGGAGATACCCGTTACAGCGGCTCTGAAATCATTGTCAGAAAATTGACCGAAATGGGTGGCGAAGTGGTCGCGCATGATCCCTATGTCAAACACTGGTGGGAAATCGAAAAACAAGATACCTACCCGGCGCCGGGCAAATCATGGAAACGGTTTTTCAGAAATCAGGAAATTCTAAAGGATCTTCGCGTTCAATCCGATCTTGCCGCAGTCATTCGAGACGTGGATGCCGTCCTGCTTGCCGTCCGCCACAAGGAGTACCTGAATTTGACACCCGAGGCGGTCGTTGGCATGATCGGCGGCCCGGCCGCCGTTATCGATTGTTTCGGTATTTTAGATGACACCAAAATAGAGCGTTATTTTAAGCTGGGTTGCGAAGTCAAGGGCCTTGGCCGCGGGCATATTCAGCGAATAAAGGAAAGGGTGAGACGGAGCAGGTAACCGTCGCTGTCCGTCTCGCGCGCTTATTTTTTCACCCGCTCCACATATTCGCCGGTGCGGGTGTCGATTCGAATCATTTCCCCTTGCTCGACGAACGGCGGCACCTGGATAACGTACCCCGTCTCCAGTGTCGCCGGTTTGGTGCTGCCTGCGGCGGTGTCGCCTTTGGCCCAGGGGTCGGATTGCACAATGGTTAATTCCACGAAATTCGGAAGCGTCAACCCAATCGGGCGCCGGTCAAAAAACAGGGCCTTGCAGGCCGTGTTGTCCTTCAGAAAGTACTTGGCGTCTCCCACCTGGTCTGCCTTCATGAACTCCTGCTCATACGTCGAGGAATTCATAAAACAGTAATTTTCGCCGTCAAAGTATAAATATTCCATGTCATGCTCTTCCAGGTTGGCTTCCTTGAACTTTTCATCCGAGCGGTAAGTCCGCTCGAACTGGGAGCCGGTAATCATATTTTTGAGCTTACACTTATACAGTGCTTGCCCCTTGCCCGGCTTTGTAAATTCAAATTGCACAATGACATGGGGCTGACCGTCGATCTCAATTTTCAACCCCTTCTTTAAATCGCCGCTTTCATACATATTGTTACTTCCTCCGGTATGGATATATTGGGTTTGTTGGGTGCTATCGAATTTAATCGTTACGGGTGGCGTCTCTTGTCCGTTCATGCCGGCGCACATTGGCCACCAATTTTCTGACTTGATCCAAATTCTTTTGGAAACGGATCGGTTCCCCTTCGGCATTTACTGCGTTGGTACAGGTGCAACTGTCAACACCGGCCGGATTGACCCGGCGAAGGCCATCGAGGGCATTGTCGGGAGATATTCCACCGGCAAGGATAACTGGAATTTTGCTTTGGGCCACCAAATGTGCAGCCACATCCCAATCACATATCTTTCCGGTGATGCCGACAAATCCGCTGACCGGTTGCGGCATGCCCGCTGCGCTGTTGTCCTCCTTTACGAGCAGTGTATCCGTCAAGAAATAATCGCTGATCGCCTCAAATTGCCGTGCCAGGGACAGGCTGGGAATCGATCCGTTGCATCCCGGCGGTGCGATGGGAATGGATCGCATCATTTTGATTTCCGGGAATCGTTCCTTGACGACTCGCTGCAAGTCAAATGCCTTCGCCCATTGCGCCTCTTGGCCTTGATAGCTGACCAGTGCCTCGCAAAAGTGAACCATGTTCGGCTGATAAAAATCAAGCGCCCTGGCCACTTGATCCGATGAGGTGAACAGCGGAATCAGACTGGATTTTCGGCCGGCCTTTCTGGTTGTTTCAACCACGGCCTTTATCGACGGTTGTTTCCAGTTCTCACCGGAAAGCAATACGCTGCCGATATGATCCACCCCGATTTCGACAAGCGCTTCAGCCTCCTCGGGCCGCTGCACTTCATAGATCTGAACCAGACATCTTTTCAACAACATCGTTGTCCCACCGAAATTAATAGTCCGGCCACCGACTCCCGATTCCGTGCACGTGAACGTGCACGAAAAACTCAAATGCAACGGCATCGTCATAAAATTTGCGAATGGCTTAACACATCCGAATGACCAAATCAAACCGTTTTGCTCGGAATTCGTTGTGCCTTCTTTTTGCACATTATCATCTTGAAATAAAACCCTCTTTCATATAAAACCCATCCCACAAAAGGCAAAGGAATAATTATGATACTCATCATTGATTTCGGCTCTCAATATAATCAGCTCATTGCCCGTCGTGTCCGCGAGCACCGCGTCTATTGCCAGATTGAACCGCCCGATATTTCGCTGAGCAAAATTAAGGAACTGGCCCCGAACGGCATTATTCTGTCGGGGGGACCGTCAAGCATTTATGACCCGGGCAGTCCCAAGATGGATAAGGGCCTATTCGATTTGGGAATTCCCGTTCTGGGTATTTGCTACGGCATGCAATTCATGATCGATGCCCTGGGCGGCAATGTCATCCGCGCCAATAAGCGGGAATACGGTTTTGCCGAGCTGCAGTTAAAATCGCAAGAGGGTGTGTTTCGCGGTATTCCCCAGGCCGCCACCTGCTGGATGAGTCACGGCGATTCCATTGCCGATCTTCCCGAAGGCTTCAAAATCCTTGCCGCCACTGAGAACACTGAGATTGCGGCAGCCGGTCATCCGCGCAAGAAACTCTTCGCGTTTCAGTTTCATCCGGAAGTCGAGCACACGGTTCACGGCAAAAAAATGCTTCATAATTTTTTATTCGATGTTTGCGGCTGCAAACGCCTGTGGACCATGAAATCGTTTGCCAGGGACGCCATTGCTGAAATTCAATCAGCCGTCGGTGATAAAAAGGTAATTCTCGGACTCAGCGGCGGCGTGGATTCATCTGTGACGGCCGTGTTGATCCATCAGGCGATCGGCAAACATTTGACCTGTATCTTTGTGGATAACGGGTTACTACGAAAAGACGAGGCCACCAAATTAAAAATCACCTTAAAACAACATCTGAGCCTCAACATTCGCTTCGTCAATGCCAGCAGAAATTTTCTAACGGCCCTCTCCGGCGTCACCAATCCCGAACGGAAACGCAAAATCATCGGCCGGGTTTTCATGGAAGTCTTTGAAGCGGAAGCCAAGAAAATAAAGGGGGCGGAGTTTCTTGCTCAAGGCACGCTTTATCCGGATGTTATCGAGTCCCGGTCCGCTTTCGGCGGGCCGAGCGCCGTCATCAAATCCCATCATAATGTGGGTGGACTTCCCAAAAAAATGAAATTAAAACTGGTGGAGCCGCTTAAATACCTCTTTAAAGATGAAGTCCGCGAATTGGGAAAGGCGCTGGGAATGCCCGATGAACTGGTCTGGCGTCAACCCTTTCCAGGTCCCGGCTTGGGTATTCGAATTATCGGCGAAATCACCCCGAAACGCCTGTCTGTTTTAAGAGAAGTGGATGCCATCCTTCTTGAAGAAATCAGGTCCAATGGCTACTATAATAAAGTATGGCAGTCCTTTGCGGTACTCCTACCGATTAAAAGTGTCGGCGTCATGGGGGATATGAGAACTTATGAAGATATTATCGCTATCCGCGCGGTAACCAGCAAAGACGCCATGACCGCGGATTGGGCAAGGTTGCCGCATGAATTGCTGGGCAAAATCTCAAACCGGATTATTAATGAGGTTAAAGGCGTGAACCGCGTTGTTTATGACATCAGCTCGAAACCACCGAGCACCATCGAATGGGAATAAACAGCCATGACTGAACGCACCCCCCCCGACTATCATATGTCCTTGGATGATGAGCAGCCGGAGAGCATTTTTACAAAAAAACCGGCCAGGCCGCCGAGACCGAAAACGGACAGGTCGGGTCGAGTATTTCCGTTTTTGGTCGTGACCTTGCTCGTCGTCGCTATTTTGGCCGTGGCGGTCGGCTATATGAATATCAGAGAAAGTATTTTAAGCATTCAGAACTCCGGCACGCAAAAGGCGGAAAACCTCTCGCTCGATCTTCAATCCAAATTTTCTTCCCTGTCCTTGAAATTTTCGGAATTGGAAGATAAGCTCACGCGCCTGAACACGGCATTTACGGAAAAAGCCTCCGATATCTCGAAAATAACCACCACCTTGCAAAAAGCGGTGGCCTCTCTTCAAACGGATATTCAACATACCCGCAATGCGTTGAATAAGGCTAAAACGGACAAGGAAACCAGTGAGAAAAAGCTCGCGGCGTTATCTGCGGAGCTATCGTCGATCAATAGTGCCATCAAGCCCTTGGAGAGCGCCCTGAAAGAAAGACAGGCGGCCATCAATGCAGAGCTTGAAAAAACACTGGCCGCCGTCTCATCGCTTCAGGCAAAAACAACCGAAATTTCAAATGAGATTGATCCGTTAAAAGAGGATAACGCCGCTTTGGCGCGGCAACTGACACTGTTGGATAAACGCCTCAAACAAGAAGAGAACCGCGCCGATGGGGCCGTAAGCCAGGCCGCCGTCGAAAAACTCTCCATGCAGGTTCAGGCCCTAAAGGAAAGGCTCTCGGCACTAGAACAACTTCAGAAAAAACAAGCCGCAAACAGGGTGCCCGCCACGCCGAAATCGGTAAGCCCCCAAGATCAGACAGCCTCCCCACTGCCGACAAAGGAACCGACCCTGCCCAAGCCGGGGGAAGTGATTGAACTGGATATCCGTTAACAATGAGGCGCTTTCGGTAAGAATACTACCCCATTGCCCTCAGCCCCGCCTCAATCCGCTGAATATCCTCCGGCAAATCCACTTCCGGGGAATCATAAGGGGTCACCACGACGCGAATAGAGTATCCATGCTCCAGGGCACGCAGTTGTTCCAATTTTTCGATGCGCTCCAGCGTGCCTTCCGGAAGATTTCTAAATATCTCCAGAAAGCGCCGCGTATAGGCATAAACACCAAGATGTTTATAGGTATCAAACCGGGTGCCCGCATCCCTTGCAAATGGAATGGGAGATCTTGAAAAATAAAGGGCGTCCCCTTTGACGTTGAAAGTCACCTTGACATCCTTGGGGTCGGTGATTTCCCTTTTATTGATAATCTTATAGGCCAGGGTGCTCATATCGACAGGCGCATCGGAGATAAAGGGCATCACCAGATCATCCAGGCATTCGGGATCGATGAGCGGTTGATCCCCCTGAATGTTTATTACCAAATCCTCCGGCGCCAGCCCCAGAATGCCGGCAGCTTCCGCAACCCGGTCCGTGCCGCTCCGGTTGATTGGGGAAGTCATGACGGCCCTGCCGCCAAAGCCGGTGACGGCATCATAAATTCGCTGATCGTCCGTCGCCACCACAATATCGGTGATGTTTCGCGCTCGCCCGGCTCTTTCATACACCCACTGAATCATAGGACGCCCGGCGATAAGCGCCAGGGGTTTGCCTTCAAATCTTGACGAACCGTATCGAGATGGTATGATAACGACAATTTTGTTGGGGGTCATTGGGTTCATTGGGATCATTGGGTTTGTTGGGTTTAGCCTATTCGGAAAGTAAATTATGGATCACACGACATTACATGAACTGTTACGGGCGGTCGCATCAGGGAAAACAGAGGTAACCGACGCGGCCCGTGCCTTGCACCATTTGGCCGTGGAAGACATTGAATATGCTCATATAGACCATCATCGCTCGTTGCGCAAGGGCTTTCCTGAAGTCATTTACGGCGAGGGCAAGTCAGCAGAGCAGATTATCGGCATTCTGGAAAAAATGAGTATTCAGGAAAAAATCATTCTGGTCACTCGGGTGGATTCGGATAAAGCGGAGCAGATTCTGAAACGATTTGAAAAGGCGGCGTATCATGCAGACGCCAGAATGATTGTTTTTAAAAATGACGAGATTCCGATTCGAGGAAAAGGCACGATTATGGTCATTTCCGCCGGCACGTCGGACATCCCCGTGGGAAAAGAAGCCCTTCTCACCGCAGAAGCCATGGGCAACCGGGTGGAGGCCGTTTTTGACGTCGGCGTCGCTGGTATTCACCGGTTGTTTCGCTATAAAGAAAATATCGAAAAGGCTTCGGTGATTATCGTGGTGGCCGGCATGGAGGGCGCACTGCCCAGTGTGGTCGCCGGTATGGTGCGGGCGCCGGTCATTGCCGTTCCGACCAGCATCGGATACGGCGTCAGCTTCGGCGGCCTTACCGCACTTTTCGCCATGCTCAATAGTTGCAGTTCCAATGTCGCGGTCGTCAATATCGACAACGGCTTCGGTGCGGGCTACATGGCTTCGGCCATTAATCAACTATAACACCCGGTAACAGGGGAAACGCTTGTCACAGACCCGACCACCGTCCCGGAATCGTCGGTTTTTTTAAGGACGCATCAAGCAGGATAAGAAATTTTTTTCGTGAAATTTCCGTCGCACCGAAATTCACCAGGTGCGCGGTGGTTACCTGACAATCGATCATGTCAAAGTTAAGTGCGGTTAACTGCCGAACCAACGTGACAAATGCCGCCTTGGAAGCATTGGCGACTTTAGTAAACATGGATTCACCAAAAAAACACCTTCCCAGTGAGACGCCGTAGAGTCCGCCGACCAGTTGCCCATTCCGCCAAGCCTCCACCGAATGCGCCTGTCCGAATTCATGCAGGGTTTCGTAAGCCTCTATCATCTCCGGTACCAACCAGGTCCCTTCGTTTTTCTGCGCTCTCGACTCGGCGCATGCGCGAATAACTTCAGGGAATGCCCGATCAAAGGAAATTTGAAATTCCCCTTTTCGAAGTATGCGCTCAAGCCTTTTCGATACGTGCAACGCATGGGGAAACAGCACCAGCCGCGGATCTGGGGACCACCATAGTATAGGCTCTCCCCCTGAATACCAGGGGAAAATACCGCTCCGATAGGCTTTGATCAGCCGCTCGCGACTTAAATCTCCCCCCACGGCCAATAGGCCGCTTTTATCCGCCAGGTGCGGTGGTGGAAAGGCAATTGTGTTTGAAAGTAAAAATACCGGCATGCAACGAACTATACAGCGGAAAGAAGGGGAAAAAAACCGTAATTTTTTTTAAATCTGCCAATGATGTTTTTTCCCCTTGCTTTTCATTGTCTTCCAGATTAGGATTCCGGGTTGTCAAAGCATATTTTATTCGTTCTTGGTATCAATCACCAGCTTGAACCATGCACAGACAGAAAGGGTATTACGACATGGCGAAAGTATTCCGGCCCAGCACCCGCGAATCATCTATTTTGTCAAAAATCGAATCATCCAAGGAATATGAACGCCGTCGCCAAATAAACGCCACCCGTGACTGCCTTGATGCCCTTGCCAATGCCATCGCCATGAAACTGGTGGAGGAAAAATTGGTGGAAACCACCAACAAAAACTCCCTGGAAGAGCAACTCGTCAAAAGCATTGGAAAACTGAGCCACGCGGATGATTTTGAAATCGATTATCAAGTGGCGCCCGTGCGAAATATAGTCACTGCCCCCAATGTGGTCGCTTTATACCTTACCGCCTTTGTGATCGAACAGGTGGTCAAGCATAAAGATGTGGTGGACGTTTTCGGTTCGGATGAAGATATTTATTATTGCATCAACAAACAGGTCAATAAATTTATCACCACCTGATGCGCCCTTCATACCACCCCCGGCTAGTCAACGGTCCGTTTGAAGACCCCGGTGTTTTTGTTTCTCTTTTCCTCTATAAACGCGCCTTTCTTTTCGATCTCGGAGATCTTCACGCGTTAAGCCCCAAAGATATTTTAAAGGTCACCCATGCGTTTGTTTCCCATACGCACATGGATCACTTTATCGGTTTCGACCATCTGCTGCGGTTGTTTCTCGGACGGGAAAAAGATCTTCATCTCTTCGGGCCAAGGGGATTTATACATAATATCGAAGGCAAGCTCGCCGGTTATACATGGAATCTGGTGGACCAATATCACTACCGATTCACATTGCACGTCTCGGAAGTACATGCCGATCACATTCTGACGCGGCGCTTCCATTGCCCGGATCAATTCAGGCCGGACGGGCCACCCGAAAAAAAAGTTTTTTCAGGCGTTCTTCTGTCTGAGCCCCCCCTCACAGTCTCTACGGTGGTTCTGGATCACAAAATCGATTCCCTGGGCTTTCGTCTTTCAGAACGATTTCACATCAATATTCTCAAATCCGCGCTGAACCGCCTGAATTTACCGGTGGGACCATGGATTCGCCGATTGAAGGAAACCCTTTACGAAGGCGCTCCCCGCGACTCCATTATTGAAATCCCTTGCGGAGAGAATTTGTCGGAAACCCGAAATTTTGAAATAGGCACACTGGCAGACCAAGTAGCGCTGATCACGCCCGGTCAATCCATCGGGTATATTTCCGACGCGGCAGGCCATCAATCCAATATGGAGAAAATGATCCAATTGGTTCACGGCGTAGATCATCTGTTCATTGAAGCGCCTTTTCTGGATAGCGACCGGCATCTTGCGGAAAACACCCATCACTTGACGGCTCGCCAGGCAGGCCATATCGCCCGGGAAGCCGGTGTGCGAAGATGCACCCTATTCCATTTTTCTCCCCGCTACACCGAAGTGCCGCATCTATTGGAACAGGAGGCGGCCCAAGCCGCCGGACCGACGGTTATCATTGATTCCCCGGCTGCTTCCCGACAGGGTGGTACGTGCACGTAAACGTGCGCGTGCGCGTGCACGAATCTAAAAACCCCCGTCACGCCGCCATCAATTTAATACCGATGGCGCTAACCAAAAAAGGCCTTTATGCCATCCACCACCATTTCCAGCTGCGATGACGTCAATTCCGGATAGATGGGCAGGGCAAGGGTTTCGTCCGCCGCCGTTTCGGCCACGGGAAACGCGCCCCGCCGGTATGCCAGATAAGCAAAGCAATCCTGAAGATGCAGGGGCACCGGGTAATAAATTTCAACCCCGATGCTGGCATTCGTCAGAAAATCCCGCAAGGCGTCTCTTTTTCCGGGAACCCGAATCACAAATTGGTTATAGATGTGGCGAGACTCGCGCGCCTCGGGTAGCGTGACAAGGCCGTCCAGCCCGGCCGCCTGAAAAAGCGTACGGTAGGTTTGCGCATTTTCCTGTCGCTTTTGGGTCCAGGCATCCAGATATTTCAGCTTGATTGCTACGACGGCGGCCTGCAAGGCATCGAGCCTGAAATTCCCGCCGATCACGCGATGGTAATATTTGGGATTTCCCCCATGGACCCGCAGAATCTTTAATTTTTCATACGATTCAGGGGCATTGGTGGTGACCAGGCCGCCGTCCCCGAACGCCCCCAGGTTCTTGGAAGGAAAAAAGGAAAAGCAGCCGTAATCGCCAATGGATCCGGCCGAACGGCCTTTGAACTGAGCACCGATGGCTTGCGCGGCATCTTCTATGACGGTCAGCCCGTACGCTTGCGCCAGCGACAAGATGCCGTCCATGTCGGCGCATTGTCCGTAAAGATGGACCGGAATAATCGCCTTGACGGTTTGCCGATCCGAAGATGACATAGTTTCCAGGACCTGGCGCACGCACACCGGAGACAGATTATAAGTAGCCGGATCAATATCGGCAAACACGGGGCGCGCTCCCAAACGGGCAATCGCACCGGCTGTCGCAAAAAACGTATAGGGGCTGGTAAGAACCCTGTCGCCGGGGCCGATGCCCGCATCCATCAGGGCGATCAATAACGCATCGGTGCCCGATGACACCCCGACGGCAAATTTCGCGTGGCAATAGGCGGCCACGGCTTTTTCCAGATGATCTACCTCCGGCCCCAAAATAAAATGTTGGCTTTCGCAAATCTCTTCTATCTTGGCCAACACCTCCGCTTTAATCGTTTGATATTGACCTTTAAGGTCAAGCAAGGGTACTTTCATTGTTATCGCATCTCCTTCGGGAATTCCCCCAGCGAGTTGTCATGGAATCGATCGACTCGAACATGAATCCCATGCAGTTGCATTTTCCCTATATTTTCAATGGTTGTATTTTCAAACTGGCTGATCCCGACACTCTGCCCCCGGCTGATTTCCTGCTTTTTATCTCCGATTGTCAACCGCGCCGTCCCCTGCGTGACCGTTAATTGGCTTGTCCCACCCGCGCCACCGGTCATCGGAAATGCATGGCCCGGATAGAGGCTTATTCGTTCTACCCGGTAACCGTCCCCTTTTCCCAGAAGGGTCACCGTTCCCCAGGGATAATAAACCGTCCGGTGGTGATGATACTCTCCCCGGCCCGCCTCCTTTAGCCTGGAAACAATCGATTTCACGTCGCGACTGTTTTCTAAGTTGGAGATGAACACGGAATCAGGCGTATCCACAACCACCAGATTTTCAATCGAATGGGTGGCCACCAGCCGATGCGCCCCCATCACAAAACAGTTTTTCGTTTTTTCGGCAATGACATCGCCGTCCAGAATATTGCCTTGGCCGTCCTTGGGTAAAAAATCATAAAGCGACTTCCATGAGCCGATATCGCTCCACCCGAAATCCGACGGCAACACGACCCCTTTGTCGGTTCGCTCCATGATGGCAACATCAATCGAAATATCGGAAAGTTGTTCATAATCGCCGGTAGGCACCGGGTCTTCCACGGAAGTGATCTCGCGCATCTTTTCATAAAGCGCCGGTTCGTATTGCTTAAATTCCCCCGCGATCACCGAGGCCCGAAAAGCGAACATGCCGCTGTTCCAGAAATAATTTCCGGCATCAATGTACCGGCGCGCCGTCTCCAGATCGGGTTTTTCAACAAAGCGCTTGATAGACAAGGCCCCTTCTTCCACTGGCCCTTCGCCCTCGATATACCCGTAGCCGGTTTCGGGAAAATCCGCCCGAATGCCGAAGGTAACCACATGGCCGGATTGCGCCAGCCGAACCGCAGCGGAAAGCTTCTCCTGAAACGCCTGAGAATCCCGAATGACATGGTCCGCCGGAAATACGCAGATAACGGCATCGGGCGCTTGTTTCAGAACATGCATCACGCCCAGCAACACAGCCGGACCGGTATTGCGGCCGCAGGGTTCGCGAATAATTTTTCCTTTTGGATCAATGCCGACATCCGCCATGTGCCGGCCGATTTCATAATAATGTTCCTGGCCGCATACGATGCGAACATGCTCGATATTGACCATGTGCCCGAGTCGTTTGATGGTATTTTGAACCAGCGAATCCTTGCCAATCAGCTTGACCAGTTGTTTGGGGTACAGCTCCCGAGAAACCGGCCACAGCCGCGTACCGGAACCACCGGCCAGCAATACCGCATATACGGGAAGTTCTTCTTCAGGCATTCTTCGCGATCCCTTTTTCCGCAATAAAGTCTACTGGCTCCCCTCAAAGGGACACCGACGTCGTTAACCGTGCACATAAACGTGCACATGCGCGTGCATGTGCGTCGTTAACCGTGCACGTAAACGTACACGTGCGCGTGCACGTGCACGGCTCTTCAGCAATCAACTTATTTTCGACAGCATTGAAACAAATTAATGTCTTGTTCATGACGATGTCACCGCCATAACCGGCTTATTTTCTTTAGACCACTACCGTGCACGTGCACGCGCACGTGTACGTTTGCGTGCACGAATTCAAGATCACTTCGGCTCAAGGGTACGCTCCCCCCTATTTTCGACGGCCGTATTTTCGGCCGTTTCCATTTCCATTGCCGTTGATCGTTTTTGCCGGGACACAGACGGTGCTGAACACCTCGTAGCCGAACAAGGCATTGACATTGCGCTTTAATTCCTCTCCCGCCTTAAGGCGAACCGTTTCCGGCAATTCGAGCACGGTTTCCATTCGATTGGAATCTATCAAGTGAACAAAGGCCGCGCATGTCCCGGAATGACCGGCCAGAAGTTCACGCAATCTGAGAAGTTGCGCTCGGTCCGTCCGGGTATTTTCCAACCGAATATGAACGGTCGCGGACCAGGTTTCCTCGGCCTTGTCCATGGGGATGATGGTTTCCCCTATTATTTTATGTGTATTTTCATCTTTCTGAAGTTGCCCCTGAACCATCACGGCGCCGTCAGCAATCAGCAAATCCGACACTTGTGAATAAAGGGAAGAGAAAACGACGACCTCAACGGTTCCCTGCATATCCTCCAACGCGACAAAGGCCATCGACTCCCCTTTTTTGGTTTTGATGACTTTAACACTGCTGATCAGCCCGCCGATTCTCACCGGCGCACCGTCCGGTAGATCCTCTATGGACAGGGCGTTGGCATTGGCAAATTTCTCCAAAACCGCTTCATGCCGGTTCAACGGATGTCCGGAAACATAAAATCCAATGACTTCCTTTTCATTAGCCAGGCGGGTGCGATCCCCCCACTCGGTTAAATCCGGCATGGGCGGCAGGTTGATTGAGACGGCGGCCTTGGGGCCCATATCGAACAGCCCCATCTGGGGATTCGATCGCTCCTTTTGGACCCGTTGGGCATAATCCAGCGCATCTTCCAAGACAGCCGTCATTTGGCTTCGCTTGGCGCCCAGAGAGTCAAAGGCCCCGCATTTAATAAGACTTTCAAGCACCCGCTTATTGACTTTTCTCAGATCCACCCGCTCACAGAATTCGAACAGGGAAGTAAACGGGCGGGGCTTGCCGTCCGGGCCGCTATTTCGAGCATCAATAATCGATTCAATGGCCCCTTCCCCCACGTTTTTAACCGCCACGAGGCCAAAGCGAATGCGGTTATTCCTCACGGTAAACTCGATGCCGCTCTCGTTGATGTCGGGGGGTAAAATGGGAATATCATGCTTTCGGCACTCGGTGATGAATTTTACAACCGCATCGGAGTTCTGCATTTCACTGGTTAGCAACGCGGCCATGAGCTCCACCGGATAATGGGCTTTTAAAAATGCCGTTTGATAAGCGATCAACGCGTAGGCGGCGCTATGGGATTTATTGAACCCATAGCCACCGAATTTTTCCATCAGATCAAAAAGTTGCCCCGCCTTATCTTTGGGAATATTGTTTTCAGCCGCACCCGTTAGAAACCGCTCCCGATGCTGCGCCATAATCTCCGTGATCTTCTTTCCCATGGCCTTTCTCAGCCCGTCCGCTTCGGCCATGGAGTAATTGGCCAGATCGCTTGCGATCTTCATGACCTGCTCCTGGTAGACGATCACGCCATAGGTCTCATTGAGAATGGGGGCCAGTTGCGGCACAAGATACTCGACGGCCTTGCGGCCATGTTTTCGTTCCACAAAATCATCCACCATCCCGCTTTCCAGAGGACCGGGACGATACAGGGCCACCAGCGCGACCACATCGGCAAAGCAGGCCGGACGAAGGCGGGTCAGCAAATCTTTCATGCCGCTGCTTTCCAGCTGAAACACACCGGTCGTGTCTCCCGAACTCAACAACCGGTAGGTCGCCTCATCGGAAAGATTCAGATCGGACAAATCGGGCGGCGGCGCCCCCTGCTCGGCAATCAGTTTGAGGGCTCGATCAATCACCGTGAGGTTTCTCAAGCCGAGAAAGTCGAATTTAACCAGTCCGATCTGCTCCACCCGCTTCATGTCGAACTGGGTGACCACTCCCCCCTTTTTGCCTCTATAAAGGGGCAAATACTCCACCAATTGTTTATCGCCGATCACCACACCGGCGGCATGGGTGGACGCATGCCGCTGCAGGCCTTCGAGCACCCGGCAAATTTGAATCAGCTCCTTGATATCCGGCCGTTCCTCGGCCAATTGAAGTATTCTCGGCTCTTGCTCAAGGGCTTTTTCAAGGCTGATGTTCAACGTTTCGGGCACCATCTTGGCAATGGCATCCACATCCTTGAGCGGAATATCAAGCGCGCGGCCCACATCCCGAATAACCAATCTGGTTTTCATCTTTCCAAACGTGATGATCTGGGCGACATACTCGCCGCCGCCGTAACGATCCACCACATACTTAAAGACCTTCTCCCGGCCATTGATGCAAAAATCAACATCGATATCCGGCATGCTGATTCGGGCCGGATTCAGAAACCGCTCAAAGATCAGGCCATGCTCAATGGGGTCCAGATCGGTAATTCGCATGGCGTAAGCGACTAGGCTGCCGGCGGCGGAACCGCGCCCCGGCCCCACGGGCACGTCGTTTTCCCGCCCGTATCGAATAAAGTCCGCCACAATCAGAAAATATCCGGAAAACCCCATGCGCTTAATGATCTCTTTTTCATAATCAAGCCGCTTCCGATAGACCGGTTCATCCACGGTCGGGGTCTTTCGGCGAATCAGGGACATGACTTTTTCAAAACCCGCTTCCACGGTCTCATCGAAAAGATCGTCCGCGCTTTTGCCCGATTGGGTTTCAAACTTCGGGAAGTGATAGGTGTTGAAATCAAACTCGACATGACACCTGTCTGCAATGGCCCGTGTGTTGGCGATGGCATTGGGAAAGTGACCCAGCGTGGCCTTCATCTCCTCGCCGGATTTAAAATAAAGCTGATCCGTCGCGAACTTGAAGCGATCCTTGTCCTTGACGGTTTTTCCGGTTTGTACGCACAGCAACACTTCATGGGCATGCACGTCCGATTGATCAAGATAATGGCAGTCATTGGTCGCCACCATGGGAATCGAGAGTTGATTGCTCAGTTCCAGCAAGCCCTGGTTCACGATCTGCTGCTCGGGAATACCGTTGTGCTGGGCTTCCAGGAAAAAATTATTTTCACCGAAGAGGGATTGATACCATTGGGCCGTTTTTTGGGCTTCCGCCATTTTCCCCGCTTTGATCAATAAGGGAATTTCCCCATGAAGACAGGCGGAAAGCGCGATCAGCCCCTTTCTGTGCGCCTGAAGTACTTCCCGATCGATGCGGGGCCTGTAATAAAAGCCCTCCAATTGCGCGATGCTGGCAAGTTTGCAAAGGTTTCGATATCCTTCCTGATTTTCAGCCAACAGCACCAGGTGGGTAACCCCTTTATGATCCACGGGTGTTTTATCGGTCAGCCTTCGCGGGGCGAGATAACATTCGCACCCGATAATCGGCTTCATGCCGGCTTTCAGCGCTTTTTCGTAAAACTCCAGCGTACCAAACATGGTGCCGTGATCGGTAATGGCAACCGCGTTCATCTTAAACTCGGCTGCTCGCTTAAGCATGGCATCGATTCGAATCGCACCGTCTAACAGGCTGTATTGCGTGTGAATGTGCAGATGGACGAAATCGGAATGTGCTTCGTTCATATCGGATCACAACTATGGGTCGGTGAAAAGTTGAAGGAGCAGATAGCAGCCCCGCCGTCAAGCGGCGAGGCTGCCGATCAGTTCCATTAATCGAGGCGGTAGTTCGGTGCTTCCTTGGTAATGATGACATCGTGAACATGACTTTCACGCATGCCGGCGGCGCTTATTTTCATAAATCTGGCTTTCTCGCGCAGCTCTTCAATGGTCCGGCACCCGAGGTATCCCATACCCGCCTTGAGGCCACCCACCAACTGAAACAGGTTGGCGGAAAGAGACCCCGCATAAGGAACCCGGCCGACAATGCCCTCGGGGACGAGCTTGTCGATATCTTCATCGTCTCCCTGATAGTATCTGTCCTTGCTGCCCATTTTCATGGCTTCAAGCGATCCCATGCCTCTGTAGACCTTATAACTTCTACCTTGCAGAAAAACCTTTTCTCCGGGGCTCTCATCGGTTCCAGCCAAAATGCCGCCGACCATAACCACATGTGCGCCAGCGCCGATGGCCTTTGCGATATCACCCGAAAACCGAATGCCGCCATCGGCGATCAAAGGGACGCCGGTTTTCCCGGAAATCGATTTGCAGTTCATAATAGCGGTAATCTGCGGCACACCGACACCGGCGACAATGCGGGTCGTGCAAATCGATCCAGGACCGATACCGATTTTCACGCCATCCACCCCGGCTGCAATCAAATCCTCCGCGCCCTTTCCGGTAGCAACATTACCGGCAATCAGGTCGATATTGGCAAATGTCCCCTTCAACTGAATGACCGCGTCAATGACATTTTTGGAATGTCCATGGGAGGTATCAATGAGAATAACATCCGCACCCGCTTTCACCAGCGCATCCGCCCGTTCCATCATGTCCGATCCGACGCCGACCGCCGCCCCCACCCGCAACCGCCCCATGCCGTCTTTACACGCATGCGGGTATTTGATAATCTTTTCAATATCCTTGATCGTGATCAGGCCCGTCAAACGCCCGTTTTTATCCACAACCAGCAGCTTTTCTATCCGGTGTTTGTGCAGAAGTCTTTTGGACTCTTCCATGGAGATGCCTTCGGTAACGGTGATCAGGTTGTCCTTGGTCATCACATCGGATACCTTTTTCTCCAGATCGGTTTCAAATCTTAAATCCCGGTTGGTCACAATCCCCACAAGCTGATCCGCCTGGGTGACCGGCACGCCGGAAATATGATATTCCTGCATCAATTTGAGCACTTCGTGAATTTTTTGATCCGGATGAATGGTAACAGGATCCACGATCATGCCGGACTCCGATTTTTTGACCTTTCCCACCTCGATCGCCTGATGAGCGGCATCCATGTTCCGGTGAATAAACCCCATGCCCCCCGCTCGAGCCATGCTGATGGAGGTCGCCGCTTCGGTGACCGTATCCATGGCGGCACTGACGATGGGAATATTGAGGCTGATATTCCGGGTCAAGCGGGTGCTCGTATGCACATCCTTGGGTAAGACGTCGGAATAGCTAGGAATTAAAAGAACATCATCAAACGCATATCCCTCTTCCGGTGGTATTTTCATATTCGTGCTCCCAATGCTTTTGCGCCCATCCTGCGTATCCAATACAATCCGAGCGTCATGAGCGAAGAAACGCCGTCTCGCCAAGCCGCGTCAATCAGTTTGTTACAGCCTGAATGCGCCACTATTATTTAAAAAAGAGTCAACCCGCCTTGAAATCAAAGCCCACATCGTCTTCAGTCAGTCGGGTTGCAGCCCCAATAACAAATGAAACCGCCTTTCGCAATCTTTTATTTCGCCTCAACTTTCTTGACAACCAAGGCGTACCCTAATACAAACGAATTTCCTTTTCTCCATTCTCATTCCGGGTTGGCCGGTTTAAAGAATAACTGTTTTTCACAGGTACCCATGCTGATCAATATTAATCCGCAAAATCCCCAACAGCGTCTCATTCATCAAGTTATCACCTTGATGAAAGAGGGGGGGATTATTGCCTATCCAACCGATACCCATTATGGCATCGGCTGTGATATTTTAAACAAAAAAGCGATCGAAACGATTTATGCCTTAAAACAACGCGACAAGAAAAAACCGTTCAGTTTCATCTGCTCGGACCTGACCCATATCAGCCTGTATGCCAAAGTAACCAATTATGCTTACAAGACCATGCGGCGATTGTTGCCCGGTCCCTATACCTTTATTCTCGAAGGCTCCAAACTGGTGCCGAAAATGATGCTGACCAAGCGAAAAACCGCGGGGATCCGTGTGCCCAATCACGCTATTTGCCAGGCACTCACCCGAGCGCTCGGCAACCCGATCATTTCCACCAGCGTCACGCTTCCCAACGGCGACCTGCTAAATGAACCATGGCTGATCAACGAACACCTCGGTCACCGCATAGACGCCGTCATCGACGGCGGCCCCGTGCCGGGCGTTCAGTCCAGCGTAATTTCCCTGATAGATGATGAACCGGAAATTCTCCGCGAAGGCGCCGGCGATATCAGCATGTTCTCTTAATCCGGCGAAGCCGGAAGCTGGGCTGCTTGGCGGCTGGACTGCTGGGCAGCCAACGAACTTTTCCGGTAAGGCACGCTTTTTCGCGCTTGTTGCCAATAAAAAGTCTACGCTGGCTATGATCCGGGACGATAGAGATAGGCCGCTTCCATGGAAGGATTTGTCAATTGACGCGTCAACCGATGCACCATGGAATCGGTGAGATATTGGATAAGAGATAACTGCTCACGCTGCGCATAAACCGGAACGACCCTGCCGGTGATGCCCCCCAACCGGCCGGCCCACTCAATGGCATCTTCCAGATTCCCCATCTGATCCACCAGGCCGTTGGCTTTTGCTTCCTCGCCCGAAAAAATTCGGCCATCCGCCAAAGGCTCGATCTCAGCCGTGGGCCGTCCCCTGCCTTCGGATACATCCCGAACAAACTGGTATCTTGTTTTATTGACAAACTCCTGAAGCAATTCTTTCTCTTTTTCCGTCATTGGGCGCACCGGTGATGCGATGTCTTTAAACTCGCCGCTTTTGATCACCACCGGCGAAAGGCCAATTTTCTGAAACAGGGTTTCAAAATTGGTATACCCGATGATCACACCAATACTGCCCGTAATCGTTCCGGGGTTTGCCATGATACCGTTTGTACCTGCAGCAATATAATATCCGCCCGAAGCCGCCACGGATCCCATGGAAGCGATTATCTTCTTTAGGGGAATCGTTTTCCGAATCTCTCTGAAAATTTCCTGAGAAGGGCCGACACCCCCTCCGGGGGAATTGATTCTGATCACAATCGCTTTGATCGTATCATCTTCACGAAATTGCTTGATTTGGCGAAGCGTTTCCTTTGAGTCGATAATGGCGCCGGTGATCTCAACAACACCGACTTTCTCACCCCTTATGGTAGAAAGGTTGGTAATGCCGACGCCGCCGACGCCGATAAAGATAAAAAAGAAAATCAGAACCATACTCACGCCAGAAATAGTGCTGATCATTAGCAGAAAAAATAAATAGGGGTGTCTTCTGGAAAACATTCGAATGTCCCTTTGCCGACGCTACTAATTGATAAGTAAATAAAAAATATTATTTTCACCACAAGGGCACGAAGAGATGCAACAAAATAGATTCAGTTTGGTGTAACTTTGTACGCTTGCAGTTATATTGATAAAAGAGCTGTTCGGTGACGGACGGGAAATAATACCGGCCGGTTAATAATATAACCGGCCGGTGTTCGTTTCTTTAAGACTGCTTTTCACCTAATTTTTCTTGAAGGTTTTCGCGGAGCAATTCACCGAACGAGGATGTGGCGGGTCTCATGTTGCTGACATAGTCACTCAGAATACTCTGATCATCCGCCATTTCCATGGCCTTAATGGACAGACCGATCCGGCGCTCTTCACTGTTGATGTTCATTACCCTTGCGGTAATCACATCACTAACCTTGAACTGTTCGGCCGGAGACTTGACTTTCTCCTTGCTGATCTCGGAAACATGCACCAGCCCTTCGATCCCCTCTTCCAGCTCGATAAACACACCGAAATCCGTAACGTTGGTTACCGTTCCCGTAATCTCTTTACCGACCTTATAGCGCTCGGCCACTGTTTTCCACGGATCATCGGCCAACTGTTTGATACCGAGAGAGAAGCGTTCGTTCTCCTTATCAATGTCCAGCACCTTGGCCCGAACCGTATCCCCCTTTTTATAAACCTCGGAAGGATGTTTAATTCGCTTGGTCCAGGAGATATCGGAAATATGCACCAACCCGTCAATGCCCTCATCAATACCGATAAAAAGACCGAAATCGGTGATATTTTTAATTTTTCCTTCAAGAATGGTGCCCAGCGGATACTTCTCGCTGATGACATCCCAGGGATTGGGAACGGTTTGTTTCATCCCAAGAGAAATGCGCCTGTTTTCCGGTTTCAAATCAAGCACAACCGCCTCGACTTCGTCGCCAACGCTGACCACCTTGGAAGGATGTCGGATTTTGCGCGTCCAGGACATTTCGGAAATATGAATGAGGCCCTCTATTCCTTCTTCAAGCTCCACAAAGGCACCATAATCGGTCAGGCTCACCACCTTGCCCGTGATTTTGGCACCGACCGGGTATTTGCCGGCCGCTGTTGTCCATGGATCCGGCGTCAATTGTTTCATCCCCAATGACACCCGCTCGCGCTCCAGATCCAGGGTCAAGACCTTTACCTGTATCTTGTCGCCCACCGTAAACATTTCAGAGGGGTGTTTGACGCGGCCCCATGAAATGTCGGTAATATGCAGCAGGCCATCCACGCCGCCCAGATCGACAAACACACCGTACTCGGTTATATTTTTAACAATGCCGTCCACAACCTTTCCTTCGGTAATAGAAGATAAGGTCGCTGAACGAGCCGTCTCACGCTCCTGCTCCAAAATGGCCCGTCGCGATAAGACGATATTGCTTCTTTTTCGGTTATATTTGAGAATTTTGAACTTAAGGGTCTGACCGACCATCTCATCAAGGTTGCGAATGGGTCGCAGATCGGCCTGAGAACCCGGCAGAAACGCCTGAACGCCGATATCCACTGAAAAACCGCCCTTGACGCGGCTGACGATGGTACCTTCCACGATGCCGTCATCATCATGGGCTTTCTTAATCTCTTCCCAGACTTTGACCTTAACAGCTTTTTCTTTGGACAGGACGACCACTTCCTCTTCATCGTCCCACCATTCCACCATGACCTCCACTGCATCGCCGACCTTGGCGACAATGTTGCCGTCTTCATCGATAAACTCGCCGATTCGAATCTGTCCCTCGGACTTGTATCCGATATCGACCAGCACGAAATCCTTGTCTACGGAGATGATTTTGCCTTTAACGACTTCTCCCTCGGCAAATCGTTTAAAACTCTCCTCGTACAGATCGATCAGGTTTTCCATACCTTCTCGGTCCATCTCGTCCTCTTCGGACAGATCATCGTCCAAAGAATCTTCCGTTTGGGCTTCGGCGGCTATTGCCGAAACGCCAGGTGCGTCCTGAGGCGTTGATGTGACTTCCGGATCCATTGCTTCGTTTTGCTCGTTCTTAGTTTCTTCTGACATGAAAAAAAATCCCCCTTGCCTATTATTTATGGCGGCTATCTATTCGCCATATAATCCGGGCAACATAACAACAGTTGCATCAAAACACAACGGTTTTTTCCATAGACGCTGAAATCTATTCAGTCGAAGTGTTAATGCGGGTTTCCACGATTCGTTTCATTGTTGCGACGACTTGGGCGACCGGAATGTCACTGGAATCGACATATATCGCATCTTCAGCCGGTTTCAACGGTGCCAGCGCACGCGTGCTGTCGTTTTCATCCCGGCGGGCCATTTCTCTTTCAACATCCTGCAAGGACTGTTCCCCCTTGCCTTCCAGTTCCCGATATCGTCGCAAGGCCCGAATTTTGGGGGACGCATCCAGAAAAAATTTGACTTCGGCATTCGGGAAAACAACGGTTCCCATGTCCCGCCCTTCAAATACGGCGGCTTTGTCCCGACCCATTCGTTTTTGAATATCCAACAAAAATTCCCGTACAACCGGCCTTGCGGATACCGCCGAGGCCGCCATTGAAATTTCAGGGGTTCTTATTTTATCCGTGATATCAGTGCCGTTTAAAATCAATCGGCTGCCGCCATTTGCAATGGTATAATTCAAGTTAAGGTTTTGGCAGAGGCCTTTAAGCCCTTCATCATCTGTCGGCGAAATACCGGCCTCAAGCGCCGAGAATGCCACGGCACGATAGAGCGAACCGGTATCCACATATCGGTATTGGAGCGCTTCGGCCAATTGCCGGCTGACAGTCGTTTTGCCTGCGCCGGCCGGCCCGTCAATCGTCACGACCACGGATTTCATCATACGCCTCTTTCGCCTCTCTTCAGACAAAGAAGAGACCGTTACAGAACGGCTTTCAACGCCTGAATAAATCGCCGGTTTTCAACGGGCAGCCCCGCATTGATTCGAATATACTGCGGAAACCCGTACGATACCATTGAACGGACGATTACGCCTTGCCGAAGCATCTTTTCAAACACCACAGCCGCATCCTGACCGACATCGATCAGGAAGAAATTCGCTTGCGTGGGGAAGTATCGCAACCCCATTTTGTCGATCTCCTGGTACAAATAATCAAGCCCCTCATGAACCACTTGAAGTGTTTTTTCCAAAAACGCCGTGTCGTCCAAGGCGTGAACTGCGGCAATTTGCGCAAGCGAACTAACGTTGAAGGGCTGTCTAACCCGGTTAAGAAGATCCTGAAGCGGAACCGGCATGACACCATAGCCAACCCTGAGACCGGCAAGGCCATAAGCCTTTGAAAATGTCCGCAGCGTTACGACGGGAACAGGTCCGTCCAGGTAATCAAGGCCACTGGCACATCGCTCATCCCGAGCAAATTCGATATACGCCTCGTCCATGACAACCACCACGCCTTCCGGCACTTTTTTCAGAAAGGCTTCAAACTCATTTTGGGTCACGATGGTTCCGGTGGGGTTATTGGGATTGTTCACAAAAATCAGTCGCGTTTTAGACGTGATCGCTTCGGCCATCCGGTCCAGATCAATCGCCAGGCCATTGAGCGGTACGTAGATGGGTTTCGCGTCCGCGCAACGGATCATGATGTCGTACATTAGAAAAGACGGTTTCGGAAGCACGGCCTCATCTCCAGACTGAAGCAGTGCGCGCGTCAACATGCCGATAATTTCATCGGAACCGTTACCCAGAACAATGGCGTTGCGCGGCACGTCTAAATGCCCGGCCAGTTTCTCGTTTAAAAGATAGGCTGCGCCATCCGGATAACGATGGAGGTTTCCCATGGCTTTTTCCATGGCGTTGACTGCCAGGGGAGAGGGCCCCAAGGGATTTTCATTGGAGGCCAGCTTCACCGAGTCACTGATGCCATATTCCCGCTCCAACTCATCGAGCGGCTTTCCCGGCTCATAAGGTTTGATAGCCGCTATGTGCGAAGGCACTCTGAGATTCAAAAACCGGGATGCGCCCTGTTCCTCATTTTTGTTCATTCGAAGTCCCATCCTCAATTAACACGTTATTAATCCATCTGTTTTTTTGTCCACGGCATGGAAAGCCGCCTGTCAATCGCCAGAATGGGACACCCAAAACTCGCCGTGTCCAACTGAGGCAAAAGATCCGTTGATGCGGTGATAAATTCAAGGGGCAACCCGGTATGATCGGATAACGCCGAGACAAACACATAGCCCTGCTGAACCACCTCATGGGTGGTCTCATCAATCAGATTGGCGTTGCCGATAATACCATCTATCGTCATGCCGGACGCTGCCTCAATTTCTTTTTGTATTTTCAGGCACCCGGCCATTGTCGCCGTATTCGGCCGAAAAGGATTCACCACCTGAAGCATGCGATACGGCCTGCCGCTGAACGCATCGGCAAGGGATGCCAGCACGGTGGCGCCGGCATCGTCCCCGCCGACATCCAGCAGCGTCAGTTCGGCAGGGTGTCGAATCATGCCCGCCACTTCGGGCGCCAGGATCGGCAAATCGGCGTTCATGTATTGCTTAGGTGGCAGCACCAGATCAATCCCCAAGTCGGCAAGATAGTGTTTCGCCTCCCGGGTTCGAAAATAGAAATTGACAAGATCAAGATCCGCCACCCGAACCTTTGCCCCCCTGCGCTTTTGATTCACGGCCAGATTAATCGCCACCTCGGTCTTTCCGGAACCGTACCCGCCAACGATGACGACAACGCCTTTAAGCCCTATTTCCATAACCTAAGTTTCCCCGATTTGTGCCCCGATTCGGTTCGATCCTTGCAGAGGGGCGATTAGCGGTAAAAACACCCCCATTAACAATAGCCGGACTCAAAACGATTCGTTCTCTATGGTTAATTTCTCCTTGTGTCAAGTATTTTCAAGGAGTTGGATCATCAAGAGCCTTGACACGCCCGCCAACCTGTTATTATACTCCACGGCAACTGCGCGGACAGACCCGTTTCGGCGGCATTGTCTTCCGCCGCAACCACAAGCATTGGAACATTCATCATGAAAGGGCCGGAACCGATGGTGCCATACGGCAAGTCACTCGTCAATCTCATTGTGGACGAAACCCGTCAAACCTTGCTAAAAGAAATTTCTCTCAATCTGCCTGAGATCAGCTTGAATGAACGACAATTATGTGACCTTGAGTTGTTGGCCACCGGCGCCTTTTCACCGCTCAAAGGATTTATGACGAGCGCGGATTACGAGTCGGTTTTGGACCGCATGCGGCTTCAGGATAACACCCTGTGGCCCATCCCCATTTGCCTGGATATCTCCCAAATCACCGCCAAGCGGCTTGAGGTGGGCCAATCCCTGGCCTTGAGGGATATGGAGGGCTTTCTGCTGGCGATCATGCACATTGAGGACATCTGGCCGGTGGATCACCCGAAGGAGGCTGTTCAGGTTTTCGGCACGCAGGATCCGTCTCACCCCGGTGTTCATTATTTGTTGAACCGGACGGGCGATTATTATGTCGGCGGCGCCGTTGAAGTGATCAGCCTGCCGCTTCATGCGGACTTTAAGCAACTTCGCCAAACCCCGGGGGAAATCCGTCAAATGTATCAAAAACTTGAATGGAACCGGGTGGTGGGGTTTACCACACGAAACCCGATTCACCGGCCTCAATTCGAGATGACCCTTGAAGCGATGCGAAAAGCCAAGGCCAACCTGCTGTTATTGCCCATTGCGGGCGTGAGCAAACCGGGTGATTTTGACCACTTCACGCGCGTGCGCTGCTACCGGGAAGTGGGCCGGCATTATCCGCCGAATTCCCATCTGCTGAATTTGCTGCCGCTGGCCACCCGAATGGCCGGGCCAAAAACCGCGTTGTTGCATGCCATCATCGCAAAAAATTACGGATGCACCCACTTCATTGTCGGAAGGGATCATGCCGGACCCGGGACCGACAAGGAAGGAAGATCTTTTTACCCCTTAGATGCCGCCCCGAAAATGGCGGATCAACACAGCGAAGAAATCGGGATCACCATCATCGCCTTTGACGAAATGGTCTACTTGCCTTTTGAGGATGAATACCGACAAGTGGACCGAATATCACCGGGAACCCAGACCATTTCATTAAACGGCTCTCAGATTCGAGACCGCATTCGCAGCGGCCGACATGTGCCGGAATGGGCCACCTTTCCGGAAGTCATCAACGAATTGCTGAACGCCTACCCCCCTCCCCGAAAGCAGGGGGTCACCATTTTTCTGACAGGCTTGTCCGGTGCCGGAAAATCCACCATCGCCAAAGTCCTTTTTTCCAGATTTCTGGAGATCGGCGACCGCCCGGTCACCCTCCTGGATGGTGATATCGTTCGAAGAAACCTTTCCAGGGAGCTCAGCTTCTCCAAGGAACACCGTGACATCAATGTCCGGCGGATCGGATTTGTCGCCAGCGAAATCACAAAAAATCGGGGCATTGCGATTTGCGCCCCGATCGCACCCTATGCAACAACACGAAACGAAATCAGAAAAACTATCGAAGCCTATGGGGGCTTTATTGAGGTTCATGTCGCAACCCCGATCGCAGAATGTGAAACAAGGGATCGAAAAGGCATGTATGCCAAGGCCCGCGCCGGCTTGATCAAAGGCTTTACGGGCGTGGACGACCCCTATGAAGCACCGGAATCCCCGGAGGTTGTTATTGATACGACCCATCTGACACCGGATGAGGCGGCGCAGGAGGTGCTGCTGGTGATGGGGCAGAAGGGGTATATTTGAGGGGAGCTGATAGCTCATAGCTGATAGCTCATAGCTGATAGCTCATAGCTGATAGCTCATAGCTCATAGCTGATAGGACAACAATATGGAACATCTTCTACTGCGAGCACTTATTGCCGCCATTCGGGCCGGAAAGGCGACACTCGAGGTGTACCGGACGGATTTTTCGGTCGCCCATAAATCCGATGATTCGCCACTGACACTCGCGGATCAGCGATCCCACGAGATCATCACCGACCTGCTTTCCCCGTTGAGGATTCCGATCTTAAGCGAAGAGGGCCGGAATATTCCGTTTGAGGAGAGAAAGACCTGGGAAAAATTCTGGTTGATTGACCCGTTGGACGGCACCAAGGAATTCGTCAAAAAAAATGACGAGTTTACGGTCAACATCGCCTTGATTGAAAATCAGGTTCCAGTTATGGGCATCATTTGCGTACCGGTGCTGGGAATCACCTATTTTGCGGAAACAGATATCGGGGCGTTTATGCTTGAAGATCCCGTCATGACGGAGCGAATTGCATTCGCAGACATGGGTCACAACGGCATCAGGCTCATGGATGTCCTGGCCGCTAGCGCGCGGTTGCCCTTGCCCCAATCCACAACCGCGCCTTATACCATTGTCGGCAGCCGCTCCCACAGCACACCTGAACTTGAGGCCTTTGTCGATAAAAAACGCCGGGAATACGATCAGGTGACCTTTATTCCGGCCGGCAGCAGTCTGAAATTCTGCCGGATCGCCGAAGGCAGGGCCGCCATTTACCCCCGGCTAGGACCCACCATGGAGTGGGACACAGCCGCCGGCCAAGCCATCGCCGCGTGTGCCGGCGCGCGAGTCGTGCGTCACGATACAGGCACGCCGCTGGTTTATAACAAAGAAAATCTGCTCAACCCCTGGTTTATTGTCGAGAGATGATCTGCGCTATGAGCGACGCTCTAAAAGCCCATCGCTCATAGCGGATCGGGTTCATTTCAACGCATACGGCCATCCGACAATACCGCCTTCAATAAAGGAGACCTTATCAAATCCTGCGGCATTGAGAATCCGTTGGGCTTCATATCCGCGCATACTGACTTTACAGAACGCCAAAATTTCCCGATCTTGCGGAAGCTCGCCCGCGCGAGTCCTTAACATACCCAGGGGAATATGGACGGAATCGTATGGCAGGTTTATTTCGGCGACCTCAGCCGGTGTTCTGACATCCAGGAGCACGACCTCTCCCTTTTCGATCTTTGATTGGGCCGCTGCTGACGAAATGCCGTTCGCTATCCCGTCAAGTTTATTCTGCATCAGGTGCGCGCAAACCGCCAGCGGATCCAGGGGCGGTGAAAACGGCGGCGCATACCCGTAATCAATGTCTGCCACTTGATCCACCGAGCCACCCAGCAAGATGACCGCTGCAGCGACATCCAGTCGCTTCGCACCGTTGCCCATGCCCGCAACCTGTATCCCCAGAAGTTTCCGATCCCTTCGGTCGGCGATCATCTTGATAATAAGGGGTCTGGCTTCGCTCATGAAATGCGGCATATCCGGCCCGGTCCAAGTGGTCGTTTCTATGACCAAGCCCAGCGCGCGCGCCTGTTTCTCGGTCAGACCGGTGCGGCCCACCGTGTGATCAAACACCCTCACGATGGAAGTGCAACTGATGCCGCTGAAGGGAATAGCCATTCCTGCGATATGGTTGGCAATAACACGCCCGTTTTTATTGGCTGTGGAACCCAGCGGCACATAGACGTTTCGCCCCATTATCGGACGGACATATCGGTTCTCGGCACAGTCCCCACCGGCGTATATGTCCGGGTCGCTGGTCTGACCATATTCGTTCACCACAACACCTCGATCACACACTAAACCGGACGCCGCCGCCAATTGGGTGTTGGGGCGCGTTCCCACGGCAACAATCACGGCGTCCGTGGCAATCTCCCGCCGGTCCGTTCGAACAACCGATGCTTTCGCGTCCCCCTCGATCGCAATAACCTTTTCGCCCAAAATGAGATTCACACCGTTTTGAACCAGGGGCTTTGCCGCCAAAGCGGCGATATCCGCATCCAGAACACCCGGCATGACCTGATCCATCATCTCCACCATGGTCACATCCAGCCCTCTGCGAATCATCGCTTCCGCCATTTCCATACCGATAAACCCGGCACCTACCATAACCACTTTTTTTATCGATTGTTCTTTGATCTCCCGGCTCAGCGACTCGGCATCCATCGGGTGGGTCATGAACCAGACGTTTTTTAAGTCCATTCCGGAAATCGGCGGCCTTACGGGCGAGCCGCCCGTGGCAAGCACCAATTTATCATAAGCAAGATTCTCCTCGATTTTCGTATCTAATGACTTTATCCGCACGGTTTTTTCTCTGCGGCTGATGCTCAAAACCTCCGTGCGAATCAGAACCTGAACACCTTTGACCGCAGCAAAGAATGCGGGATTCCGCGCAACTCCCACCGGGGTTTTATACAACTCGTCTATGTTTGAGAACACCCCTTCAACATAAAAGGGAAGCGCGCAAGCACCGTAGGATATAATATCTCCCCGCTCTATCACCGTTATCCGGGCCTGCGGCATAAGGCGCTTTAACCGGGCCGCTGTTTTCGGGCCACACGCAACACCGCCGATAACAAGGACTCTGATTTCATCCGACATATTCAAGCTGCTCCTTTCAAAAATAAAACTGAACTTCGCCGGGCAATCTCCGGCTGTGAAATTCCATTAGAATAGACGGTAACCTCATGACCGAGGAAAATATTACACTGAATACCATCCGGCGAATCGCCTCATGGGCCCACGCTGTGAAACAGATTACCGGATATGGCACCTCATAAGCAATTGAAAAATCATGTTTACACGAACATGGAACCTGGCACTGCGGTTCTGTCCATGCGGTCAGAGGGGGCAGAAAAATGGACCGAGTGTTGAACACACTGAGCATCACTCACTTAAAATAATCCACCGCGTTTTTCAGCAATTGAATGCCCGGAGTAAAACCGGCAGTGGGCGGCTTCAGGCCGCGCGTGGCCTTTTCGCGATATCGCAACCAATCCGGATGATTGGTGGGATGGTTGAATGCTTCCGGGTGCGGCATCAGTCCGAAGACGCGCCCCGTGGGATCACAGATTCCGGCGATGTCCATTACGGCGCCGTTGGGATTATAGGGAAAACGCCCCGCTGCTAGCGCGCCGTCGGGCAGCGCGTATTGCACCACGATCTGGTTATTTTCCTTCAGGCGGCTCAAGACCGCCATCTCCGCATAAAACTTTCCTTCACCGTGCCGCACGGGCACATCCAACAACGCCATTTCCCGCGTAAATACACAAGGGGACTTCGAGTTGATTCTCAGCGTCACCCAGTCGTCCCGAAAATTGCCGCAATCGTTATGGATCAGCGCCACTTTTCGGGCCGTGTAATCCCCATCCAGTCCGGGGAGAAGGCCCAGATTCACAAGCGTTTGAAAACCGTTACAGATACCGATGACGAGGTTTCCCTTTTCAATAAATGAAACCAGTTGATCCCCCATATGGGTTCGCATACGCACCGCCTGGACCACACCGGCCCCATGATCATCCCCCCAGCTAAATCCGCCGCCGAAGACAAGGATTTGAAAATCATTCAGACCAACTTCCCCGGCTATCAGCCGGTTGATGTGCACCCGCTGCGTTGACGCGCCCGCTTTTTCAAATGAGTACGCGGTTTCCGCATCACAGTTGAGGCCATAGCCCGTGAGTATCAGTACCTTCACTGCTTTCATATCAAATCTCCAAAAGGCTTTTTCCAGGCGGTTTTTAACGCATCGATTGATATGGAAATCAAAGCAGCGGATGAATCGGTGCTCCCCTTGCAAATAACCAATTGGCCGCCTTCTTCCGTCACCCGGCCAATACAGGCGCATGTGAGGCCTGCAAAGCTCTTGTCGAAAAGCTCCCGATATGCCGGATTAATCGTCACGATGAAACGCCCGGCCGATTCGGAAAACAATAGCGCATCGTCACGGAAAACACCGGCTGCCGGCACCTTGGTAAGGTCAATTTGCATTCCCAGGTTGCCGGCCATGGCGACCAACGCCAGGTGGACACCCAGTCCGCCCCGATAGATGCCGTGTGCAGAAGCGATCCAGCCATGTCGAACCGCACGGGATAACGCCCGGTACAATACTTTGTTTTTTTCCAGGAAAACCTGCGGCACCTGCGTGCCGGTGTAGCCCAAATGCTCGTAATATTCCGAGGCGCCCAGCTCGTTTCGGGTCTCTCCCAGCACATAGACCAAATCCCCGCTGAGCTTGGCGTCCATGGAAACGCAGTACGCCAAATCATCGATGACCGATGTGGCCGAAAACTGCAATGTTTCCAAGGCCGATACCTTATGGCGCTCACCATATCTGCCTGCCAGATAGCCATCCACATACATGCTGTCTTTTCCGGAAAGAAGCGGAATTTCATAGCCCAGACAAAGATCCCGCAACGCCCGGCACGAACGCACCAATTGAGCGGCCTTGAATTTGCCGTCCGGATTGGCCACGGGATCGTACTGAATGTTCGGCCAGCAGAAATTATCCACCCCGCCGATATGGTCCGGGTCACCGCCGACCGATATCAACCGCCTGACCGCTTCATCAATGGTGCAGGCGGTCATATGATAGGCATCGATTGCGGAATAGGCGGGCAACAGCGCCTGAGCGAAGGCCAATCCTTTTTCGACCCCCAGCACGGGTCGGCTGACCGTGGCGTCGCTCGGCACATCGCGCATGGCGCCCACAAGCTGTTTGATGACGCTGCCGCCCTGAACTTCATGATCGTATTGACGCGAAATCCATTGATGATCACAGATGTTGGGCCGGGACAACAGATCGGTTAATAACCGGTTATAATCTTCCGGCGGCCGCAGAACCGGTTCCACCAGCCCGCGCTGTTCGGCAGACCGCCACTCAGCCTCGAATTCCCATTGGGGAAACCCGGCGGTCAAAAGATCCATATGGACATAGGCACAGGTCTCACCGTTATAGGTGATATGCAACTTGCCCGAATCCGTGTAGCGGCCGATGACCGTACTTTCCACAGCGTGCAATCGGGACAATCCCATAAACCGGTCCAGGTTTTCGGGTCGAACCGCCACGGTCATTCGTTCCTGCGACTCGGACACCCAAATTTCCCATTGATCAAGCCCCTCATATTTCAGGGGCACTTTTTCCAACTCGACAACGCAACCGCCTGATATGCGGGCTGATTCTCCCACCGAGGAGGAAAGCCCGCCGCCGCCGTTATCCGTGATATATTCAATGAGACCCTCATCTCTTGCCTCCAGAAGAAAATCGTGCATCTTCTTTTGCGTGTAAGGGTCCCCGATCTGTACATGGCCTGCCGGCGTGTGCTCGGAAAAAACCTCCGAGGAAGCGGTGACGCCGTGAATGCCGTCCTTGCCCACGCGGCCGCCGCACATGATCAACAGATCCCCTGAAGAGGTGTGCTTTAATTCCGAGGGCTTGCCTTGGACCGTGGCAGGCATGATGCCCAGGGCGGTCACAAAGACCAGGCATTTTCCCATATACCCGGAATGAAACAGCACCTGACCAAAAGTGGTGGGAATGCCGCTCTTGTTGCCGCCGTCCCGTACCCCTTCTATCACGCCATCCAACAAGCGCCGGGGATGAAGCCGCGGTTTTAAATCGCCGGCGTAATCCCGGTGGCCCACGCAATAGCCATAACTGCCCATAATCAGTTTGGACCCTTTTCCGGTCCCCAGCGGATCACGGTAAACCCCGACGATACCAGTAATGGCCCCGCCGTATGCTTCCATATTGGAGGGCGAATTATGTGTCTCCCCTGTGATGACATAATAATGCCGGTCATCAAAACGCCCCACCCCCGCATTGTCCCACAGCACGGAAATCACCCATGGCTTTTTCTCCTTTAATGCCAGCGTGGGGGTTTGAATATAGGTTTTAAACAAATTATTCTCTATACGGATTTCCCCGGTATCCGAATCCCGATAACGAAAGAGCCCCTGAAAGGTATTGTGGTTGCAATGATCGCTGCGACCTTGTGAGATATACTCCAGCTCCACATCCGTCGGATCCGTCAATCCCACCCGTTTTCGTTCGGCCTGCACGGAAGGATCTAGAAAATAGGTGCGAATGGTGGGAATATCGTTGGGATTGAGCGCCAGATTGCGGGCATCGCTCACCGCAGCCAATGCCGCATCACTGGCAATTGATATGGGGGTCACGGTCGGGGTGTGATTGAGCCGAACCTTGGGTAAAATCAAGCCGATCCCCACCTTCCGGTTCCAGTCTTTTTTTGAAAATACCTTCCACTGCTGAATAATATCGTTGGCAAGAAGCTCGTTCGCAATTTTACTCATCATCTGAGCGGTCAGGTTTTCTCCTTGCACACAGTAGCGCTTGGATGTGTAGACAACCTCCGAAGGGCTCAAAGCCCTTCCCAGCACATCCGCCATGGCCTCCATGGCCGTGCTTCCGGGGTTATCTCGCACACCGGGACGAAACCCGACCCAGATCGTCCAATCAAATGCCGCGGGCAGAGGCTCATAGGAAGATATCTGAGTAACCGGGTTCGTGAAAATATCGCACCGGATTTTTTCCAGCTCATCCGGCGAAAGCGCAGCGTCAATGGTCAGTACCTGAATCGTGCGGACACCGGATAACCGGATGCCGAAATAGTTTTGGGCCTTTTGCCGGACGCCTTCGCCTTCCGCATCAAAAAGATCCGGTTTGATCGAAATTTCTAGTCGATTTGCCATAAAATCACCCTTGGCGGAAGATAGATGGGTTGGATCGCGCTTAGCTGAATATCAACCGGGTTATGTCATTATAGAAAACATATATCATCAACAGCAGCAGCAAAAAAATGCCGATTTGTTGAGCGATCTCCCGCATCCGCGTATTGACCGGTCTGCCCAGGATCGCCTCGATGGAGAAAAAGAGCAGGTGGCCGCCATCCAACACCGGAATCGGAAGAAAATTGATGATTCCCAGATTGATGCTCAGCAGGGCAATAAAAAAGAAAAAATTCGCAGCCCCCTCCTTGACCTGCTCGCCAGCCATTTGCGCAATCATGATCGGGCCGCCCAGGGTTTCCCTGGAAAGCGACCCCTGAATCATCTTGACAATACTGATAACGGTAAGCTCCGTGATCTGATAGGTTTGCTTGACGCTTTCCGTCACAGCTCCCACTAAACCGATTGTTTTATGAAAAGAATCGCCCGAAGGGCCAATGCCGATCAAATACCGGTCCACATCCTCTCCGAACAGGTTCTTGGCGGTTTGCAGCTCGGCCGTGATATGAAGGGTCAGAAGCTGCCCTTCTCGCAAAACCGAAAAGACAAGCGCTTTTCCCTTACTGTCCGTTATCATTCGGGCCATCTCTTCCCAATTCTCCAAGCGAACCTGGTCAATGGCTATGATCTGGTCGCCGGATTTTAACCCCTGCCTTTCCGCCGGGGTGTTTTTACCGACGCTTCCCACGGTCGGTTTGAGAATATAAACGCCCGATATCATATAAATCATCATGATGATGAGCAGGGCCAGAAGGATATTGAAAAGAGGGCCCGCGGCCACAATCAACATGCGTTTAAACACATGCTTATGCGTAAAGGAGCGGGGAATATCCGCCGGATCGATGTCGGCGCCGGGATCTTCGCCGGTCATTTTCACATACCCGCCCAAGGGAATGGCCGATATCCGATAATCGGTTTCTCCAACCGTTTTCCCGAATAACCGGGGGCCAAATCCCAATGAAAACTTTTCCACCCCCACCCCGAAAAACCGGGCAACGATAAAATGCCCCAATTCGTGGAAGAAAATAAGAATGCCCAAAACAATTACAAATGCAAAAATATTTGTACCCATGGTATGTTGGTTTCCCGTAAAATGATGGTTAACTGATTCCGTTTACGCGCACGAATTCGCTGAAGGGCAGCTTTTAAACCAGCGAGCCGGCATAATCCCTGGCCCATTGGTCCGCCTCCAGTATTTCCGAAAGGGACGGCTGATTCACTACGGAATGCCGATCCATGGTCTTTTCAATGATAACCGGAATCCGCGCAAATTCAATCTTATTCCCCAAAAAAGCTTCCACGGCGATCTCGTTGGCGGCGTTGAGAACCGCGGGGCATGTCCCTCCGGCCTCTACCGCCTCAAACGCCAGCCTCAGACATGGAAATTTAATAATATCGGGCTGCTGAAAAGTCAGCGCCCCGATACCCGGAAAATCGGGCAACGGCAGATTCAAGGGCAAGCGTTCCGGATAGGTCAGGGCGTATGAAATGGCCGATTTCATATCCGGTAATCCCAGCTGGGCCAGCACCGTGCCGTCCTGAAATGAAACCATGGAGTGCACCACACTTTGCGGGTGTACCACCACCTCAATCCGCCGGGCAGGCAAATTAAACAACCAACTGGCCTCAATGACTTCCAACCCCTTGTTCATGAGGGTCGCAGAATCAATGCTGATCTTAGGACCCATATGCCAGGTCGGATGGTTTAACGCCTCCTCGGGCCGAATATGTTCCAGATCGGCCCGGTTTAAAAAGGGGCCACCTGATGCGGTAAGATGAATTTTTTCGATATCTTGATGCCGATGCCCGTTGAGGCATTGAAAAATGGCGCTATGCTCACTGTCGATGGGCAACAGTCGAATACCCGCAGCAGCAGCCCGCGCCATCACGATTTCCCCGGCCATCACCAGGGTTTCCTTGTTTGCCAGGGCGATGTCCTTTCCCGCACCGATAGCCGCCAGTGTCGGCAGCAGGCCCGCCGCCCCGACCAGCGCAATCACCACCTGATTCACGCCGGATAAAGACGCCGCTTCTTCATAGCCTTTTACCCCCGCAAGAATAGATGTCGAATCATTTGCCGGCAACAACGCGCGAAGCCTTTGGGCTGTATCCTCATCATACACCACCGCCAACTCGGGTTTGAATTGTTGAATTTGTTCGGAAAGCAGCTTCACATTTTTCCCGGCGGCAAGGGCCTGGATCTTAAACCGATCCGGAAACATTGCGGCCACATAAAGCGTATTGCGGCCAATGGAACCCGTGGAGCCGAGAATAGAAAGATATTTAATCAATGAATCACCTGATCTTAAGGGGTGAGATAAAACACTTTAAGGAAATACGCCACCGGCAATGCAAATAAAATGGCATCGATCCGATCCAGAATACCGCCATGCCCCGGCAAAATGTTCCCGGAATCCTTTACCCCAGCGGATCTTTTCAGTACAGATTCAAATAAATCCCCGATCTGTCCCGCACTTCCGATAGCCAGGCAGAAAATAAGGCTTTCTGTCATGGATACGGCCGGTAAAAAAAGAAGCTTATATACCACACCGATGCCGATATTGGCGGCAAGGCCGCCAATTGCCCCTTCAATGGTTTTCCCGGGGCTTACCGAAGGGCAAAGCTTATGCGTTCCAAAATACGTCCCCGCATAATAGGCGCCCGTGTCCCCGGCAAATATCACGCAGGCGATAAAAAAAACCCATTGCCCACCCGAGGGTTCTTGTCGAATCATAACGGCATAGGCCATCGCCAGGGGAATATAAATCCCTCCCAGGGCCACAAACGCCGCTTTTCGGGAAATGTCGGCATCGTATTGAAAGCGTCTCAGGCTTATAAAACCGGTCAAAATCAGGCTGAACGATAGAATCAACGGGAAAAGCGCGGGGTGCCGGGTGGATGCCGCCCAAATGAGCGCCATTCCGGAAAGAATATTCACGAAGGATAGAGGGTTAAGATGGGCAGCATCGGCCTCACCGGAAATAATCCGAGTATATTCCCAAACAGCGAGCACCATGATGATGCCCATAAAAATTGAGAAAGATGCCACTCCCCCTTTAAAAATCAGCAACACCAGCAGGGGAAGGGCCACTAAGCTGGTTAACCACCGTTTGAGATGCATCTGGGCTGGTTTCGACTCCTTTCAGCTCTCCCGCCATGACAGTGAGGCGCTGCATACGAGCGAACCGGCCCGTTCCCACCTCATTGCGTTATCTATTCGGCGAATACAGCGCCGAATCTGCGCTCGCGGCGCTGATAGGCATCCAGAATTTCCATAAATTCTTCCCGACCGAAATCAGGCCATAACGTGTTGGTGATATATATTTCCGAATAGGCAATCTGCCAGAGGAGAAAATTGCTGATGCGCATCTCGCCACTAGTCCGAATCAGCAAATCCGGATCAGGCAAGCTTCCGGTATACAAATGTGCTGAAACGGCAGCCTCATCTATATCCTCTATCGCCATCTCGCCGCTGGCAACTTTTCCCGCAAGGGTTCTGACCATTTTAACAATTTCCGCCCGACTGCCGTAACTGAGCGCCAAATTTAGCCGCAAGGCGCCATTGTGGTGTGTTGAGGCCTTAACCGATTGAATCTTACTTTTAATTCGATCGGGCAAGCGATGGATCTCGCCGATGGTATCAAAGCGAATATCGTTTTCCACCATCTCTTTTTCTTCAGAACTCAAGAATCGTTCCAGAAGCGACATCAACGCCTGCACTTCCATCACGGGGCGATTCCAGTTTTCAGTGGAAAACGCGTAGAGCGTCAGCACGGGAATGCCGAGATCCCGGCAAGCTCTGACTATATCCCGAACGACCTCGGTGCCACGTTCATGCCCTTTGACCCGGTTGAGCAATCGCTTCTTTGCCCAGCGCCCGTTGCCATCCATGATAATCGCCACATGCTTCGGGAGCTTTTGGGGGTCAAGGACCGACCCCTTTTTACCGGGTGAGTTAGAACTCAAGGATTTCCTTCTCTTTTTCCTTAAATATCTCGTCAATCACCTTAATATTGCCATCGGTAATTTTCTGAATCTCATCCTGCGCCTTAAACGCCTCATCCTCCGAAATATCGCCGTCCTTTTTAAACCCTTTGATCAGTTCATTTGAATCCCGACGAACATTTCGAACCGCCACCTTATACTCTTCGCAAGTTTTCTGAAGCGATCGCACGAGCTGCTTGCGCCGATCCTGCGTCAACGGTGGAATGGAAATTCGAATCAGTTTTCCATCGCTGGACGGTGTCACGCCCAGATCCGATTTCAATATGGCTTTTTCAATCTCTTTAATAGCGGAAACATCCCAAGGCTGGATCAAAATCAAACGGCTTTCCGGCACAGAAAGAGACGCCATCTGATTTAAAGCGGTTGGGGTGCCGTAATAATCCACCCGAATACCATCCAGCAGGGACACCGAAGCGCGACCGGTTCTGATCCGTTTGAGTTCAGTTTTCAGGGCTGTGATGGATTTGCCCATCCGCTCATTGGTTTCTTCATAGGTCTCTTCAATCATGACAGGTCCCCTTTTATCGCCTTCTTTCTTCACTTGTATGGATTCCGAAGCCGGTAGAAATTGATTCCCCCCGTATTTTTAATGATTGATACGGGTCCCGATGGACTCGCCGCAGACGACACCCAGGATATTTCCCGGCGCCTTTAACAGGAATACCGACAACGGCAGTTGATTATCCATCGCAAGGGAAATGGCGGTCAAGTCCATAACGCGAAGTTGCTTTTCCAACGCCTCCCTATAGGTAATCTTGTCAAGACGCTTGGCATTCGGATTAATTTCCGGATCAGAGTCATAAATGCCGTCCACTTTGGTCGCCTTTAGCAATATCTCGGCGTGGATCTCCTGGGCCCGCAACACAGCGGCGGTGTCCGTCGTAAAATAGGGGTTTCCGGTGCCCGCGGCAAAAATCACCACTCGTCCCTTTTCAAGATGGCGAATGGCACGCCTGAGAATATAGGGTTCCGCCACTTCATGCATCGAAATGGCACTTTGAACCCTAGTCAACAGGCCATTTTTCTCAAGCGCATCCTGAAGCGCCAAACTGTTGATAACGGTCGCCAGCATGCCCATATGATCCGCCGACGACCGATCCATACCAAAAGAGCTGGCGGCGATGCCCCTGAAAATGTTGCCACCGCCGACAACGACAGCCACTTGTACGCCCAAATCGTGAACGGATTTAATTTCATCCGCAACAAATTTAATCATGTCCGGGCTGATACCAAAGCCCTGGTCGCCCATGAGCGCTTCGCCACTGAGTTTGAGCAGTATTCTCTTAAAACGGGGCATCGGCATATAATCAGGACTCTCCCAACTGGTAACGGCAAAACCGTTTAATGGTGATGTTTTCGCCTATTTTGCCGATCATCTCGTTTAACAGGTCTGCAATCGTTATGTCGGGATTCCGAACATAGGCCTGCTGCAACAGGCAGTTTTCCTTATAAAATTTATTCAGTTTCCCCTCGGCGATTTTATCTATCATGTTGGCAGGCTTACCCATTTCTGCCACTTGCGCTCGATAAATATCCATTTCTCGTCGAATCATTTCCTCGGGTACCTGGTCAGGGGAGATTGAGACCGGATTCGTGGCAGCGATATGCATGGCAATATTTTTTGAAAATTCAATAAAATCATCATTTTTAGCCACAAAATCGCTCTCGCAATTCACTTCAACCATGACACCGATTTTACCCCCCATATGAATATAGGATTGAATCGTGCCTTCACTCATCGCCCGGCCAGCGCGTTTCTGTGCGGTGGAAATTCCTTTTTTTCGCAAGAAATCAACCGCATTGGACATATCCCCATCACATTCGCTCAGCGCTTTTTTACAATCCATCATTCCGGCGCCGGTTCTTTCCCGTAGTTGTTTTACCATTTCCGCGGTTATTGCTGCCATTATTCCCTCCCTATCGTCTCACTTGATTCGGCTGCCTCTTCCAGTGCAGCCTGGGATTCAGCACCCGAAGCCCGTTTGATAATCTCGACCACCGGCCCCTTGGTGCCGTCGGAAATCACTTTTCTTTCGCCGGGCTTCAACTCGGCGGCAACTGCACCCAATTCATCTTTCTCCTCATATTTTTTATCGGACTGCGCCTGCTTTTTTTCAGATAATCGCCTGGCACCTTCGTTGCAAGCTTCCGCCATTTTAGATGTAATCAGTCGAATCGATCGAATGGCGTCATCATTGCCAGGAATCACGTAGTCCACCTCTTCCGGATCACAGTTCGTATCCACGATACCGACAATCGGAATATGCAGCCGTCTGGCCTCCCGAATGGCAATGGTCTCGTTTTTGGGATCGACCACAAACATCGCGCCCGGCATGCTGTTCATGCTCTGAATGCCGCCCAACGTGCTGTCGAGTTTGGTCCGTTCCTTGGCAAGTTTCAATCGCTCTTTTTTAGTATAGAGATTAATAGAGCCGTCGGTTTCGATTCGGTTCAAATAATTGAGCCGCTCGATACTCTGTTTTATGGTTTGAAAATTCGTCAGCATACCGCCCAGCCACCGATTATGCACATAATACATTTCGCAGCGGTTGGCTTCCTCATAGACGGCTTCACGCGCCTGCTTCTTGGTGCCGACAAAAAGCACCGATTTGCCCTTGGCCACGGTGTCTATCATAAAATCATACGCAGTTCTGAACATACGAACCGTTTTCTGCAAATCGATAATATAAATACCGTTTCGCTCTCCAAAAATATACGGCTTCATTTTTGGATTCCATCGTTTGGTCTGATGCCCGAAATGTACACCGGCTTCCAAGAGTTCTTTCATTGTAACATACGCCATGGTTTTCTTTTTCCTTTCATGGTTGGTTTATGCCACCGCCTTTTTCATCCCCATTTCCGACTTTTTCTTAAAAGCACCGGGAAACAGATCCAAAGGCGTGTGTGGTTTTTAAAATCAGGGTTTTGTAACAAACTAATCCATCTTGCGCAATAGTTTTATTTGGCGGTTTTAGGGCACGATCACCATCGTTGACACGGCACGATAGGCTTAATCGACTAATCGAGTTAGTAGCAGAATCCGGTCATGGCCGGCATAGTCTTTGAAAAAAAGAGGGGCTTCATATCCCTTTGAATGCGAAACCATCTCGATAAGCGGGGCTTTTTGATCATATCCAATTTCAAGAATGAGGGCGCCGTTGGGGGCCAAAAAGGGAGGCGCCCGGCGAATGATGCAGGACAGGGCGTCCAGGCCAAGAGGGCCGCCATCAAGTGCGCCATGGGGTTCGTACCGGACAATTTCAGGTTGCAGTCCTTCAATCTCCTGTGTTTTGATATACGGCGGATTGGATACGATGATGTCAAATACAGCGCCGGATCGGATGGATGAGAACCAGTCACCGGCAAAAAAGTGAACCCGCGACGCCAATCCGTGACGATCGGCATTTTTCCGCGCCAGTTGAACCGCCGCCGGGGATCGATCCACGGCAAAACACAGGGTTTGGGGGCGCTCGAATGCCAGAGCGATGGCAATCGCGCCCGAGCCGGTACCCAAATCCAGAATCCGACAAGCGCCTTTCCGCGTTTTTTCCGGCAGCCGCTTCAGCGCCGCTTCCACGAGGTTTTCGGATTCGGGTCTGGGAATCAAAACATTCGAATTCACCGACAGGGTCAGGGACCAGAACTCTTTTTCACCGGTAATATACGCCACCGGCTCGGCACTGACGCGCCGTTTGACAAAGGATTTGAAACGGCTCAGCTCATCCCGGTGAAGTGGCTGGTCATATCGCAAATACAGATCGATTCTTTGAAAGCCCAGGGTATGGGCCAGCAGCACTTCCGCGGTTGCCCTCGGCTGCTCTATCTTGTGAGCGGTGAAATAGGACGATGTCCAATTTAACAGGTCAAGAATAGTCCATGTCGGGCCGCTTTTCTCCGGATTGGGCACTGATAAATTCTTCATGCTTAAGGGCCTGGGCTTGATAATGGGTGGTCAACGCGTCAATGATCTCATCAATTTCCCCCTGAAGAATGCTCTCCAGACGATACAGCGTCAGCCCGATACGATGATCGGTCATCCGGCCCTGAGGAAAGTTATAGGTTCGAATCCGTTCACTCCGATCACCGCTGCCGATCTGACTTTTCCGCTCTTCGGAACGTTTCTCGTTTTGTTCCCGCGTTTTTTTGTCCAACAGCCGTGCTCGCAACACTTTCATGGCCTTGGCCTTGTTTTTATGCTGACTCTTCTCATCCTGGCACGTGACCACGAGCCCGGTGGGAAGATGCGTCAGTCGCACAGCGGAATCCGTCGTATTCACCGATTGTCCGCCCGGCCCGGTGGACCGGTACACATCCACTTTGACTTCACCGGGATCAATTTGAATTTCGACCTCTTCTGCCTCCGGCAACACGGCTACAGTCACGGCCGACGTATGAATCCGTCCCTGCGCCTCAGTGGCCGGAACCCGCTGCACCCGATGGGTACCGCTTTCATATTTTAACCGGCTGTAGGCCCCCTGCCCCTGAATCAGGGCAATCACTTCCTTTAAAGCGCCGATGCCGGAAGTATGGTGGGTTATAATCTCAATTTTCCACCGCCGTTTTTCAGCGTACCGGGAATACATATTGAATAGATTCCCCGCAAAAAGTCCTGCTTCCTCTCCGCCGGTACCGGCCCTGATTTCGAGCAACACATTCTTATCGTCCAGTGGATCTTTCGGCACGAGCAATTGTTTTAACTCAATCTCCAGCTCTTCTTTTAAGGTGCTGAGACGAACCACCTCATCGCGGGCCAATTCCTTGATTTCCAAATCCGAATCTTTCAGAAGCTCCCGGCTTTGTTCAAGATCAGCCAGTGTTTGCTTGAACTTACGGTATACGACCACCACCTTGCTCAACTCCGCGTGTTCGCGAGTATAGGCCTGGTAAGCCGCACGTTCCTGGAATACCTTCGGATCGGCAAGCAACTTTTCAAGTTCCTCGAAACGTTCCGCAGCGCCTGTCAGTTTATCAAACATACGAATTGCTCTTGCCGGATTCTCGACATGGAACGGCGTCTGCAGAGTGGGCCGTTCCGGGTAATTTATCCAGAATCAAATGTGGATCTTTGTTGCCGGAAAAAAAAGGTAAAGGAGGTCGACAGGGACCTCTTTTACCTTCGGGAAAATCGTCGGACTTAATTATTGTTCTGAAATTTCTCGTATTTTTTCCTGAACCGCTCAATCCGGCCAGCCGAATCAATCAGTTTCTGCTTTCCGGTAAAAAAGGGATGGCACTGAGAACAAATTTCAGTTTCTATGTCTTTTTTGGTGGACCCGGCCTCTATTTTAGCGCCGCAGGCACACCGAATCGTTGTTTTTTCGTATTTGGGATGAATGTCCTTTTTCATCGCTGTGTAACCCCCCTAAATGTGATTTATGTATTCATTGAATTCAGAAATTCGCTATTATCCCCGGTTCCATTCATTTTTTCAAGTAAAAATTCGAGGCTGTCCATCGGGTTCAGGGATGAAAGCAGTTTTCTGAGAATCCAGACACGATTCAGAACCTCCGCATTCAACAGGAGTTCCTCTTTTCGCGTGCCGGACTTTTTAATGTCAATCGCCGGGAATATGCGTTTATCCGCCAGTCGGCGATCCAACTGAATTTCCATGTTGCCGGTGCCTTTGAACTCCTCGAATATCACCTCGTCCATGCGGCTTCCCGTATCAATCAGGGCGGTTGCGATAATGGTAAGGCTGCCACCCTCTTCAATGTTTCGGGCCGCGCCGAAAAACCGTTTGGGCCGCTGAAGCGCATTGGAATCCACACCACCGGATAAAATTTTGCCGCTGGGCGGCATAACCGAGTTATAAGCCCGGGCAAGCCGCGTGATGCTGTCCAGCAAAATGACCACGTCCTTTTTGTGCTCTACGAGTCGCTTTGCCTTTTCAATCACCATTTCAGCCACCTGTACGTGCCGTTCGGCCGGCTCGTCGAAGGTTGAACTAATCACTTCGCCGCGCACGGAGCGCTCCATGTCCGTTACCTCCTCGGGCCGTTCATCTATCAACAGCACAAATAAGACGACGTCCTTGTGGTTGGCGACAACACTATTGGCAATGGCCTGAAGCAGCATGGTTTTACCCGTCCGCGGCGGAGATACGATCAGACCACGCTGACCGAAACCGATGGGCGTCACCAGATCCATAATCCGGGTGGAATAGTTGTCGGACTTGGTCTCCAGTGTCATCTTGCGGGACGGATACAGGGGCGTCAGGTTGTCGAACAAAATTTTTTCACGGGCCACTTCCGGATCTTCATAATTGACCGCTTCAACCTTCAGCAGGGCAAAATAGCGTTCGGACTCCTTGGGTTGCCTGATCTGACCGGAAACGGTGTCCCCGGTTCTTAGGTTGAACCGGCGTATTTGTGAGGGGGAGACATAAATATCGTCCGGGCCGGGCAGATAATTATAGTCCGGCGCACGGAGAAACCCAAAGCCATCCGGCAAAATTTCAAGTGTTCCTTCGCCAAAAATCAGCCCGTTTTTTTCGATCTGGGCCTGAAGCAGCGCAAAAATCAGTTCCTGCTTTCTCATCCCGGCGGCGCCTTCAATTTTGAACTTTTTGGCCATTTGGGTCAATTCGCTTATTTTTTTGTCTTTAAGCTCGACTATGTTCATTACTCCCTTTCCCCGCTTCCTGTTATTTTTTGGTATGAATTAAAGTTGATTTGATAGTTTCATGCGGTTTTTTTACAGGGCACTGATTTACCGAACAGGCGGATTCGTGAATCCTATGATACCTTCAAACACGCGATTTATCCTCAATGAAAAAAATGCTAACAAACGGCTGCAATCCCCAGCCCTTTAGCCAGATTTTCCAGGCGCGCCCCAATACTAATAACAAAAGGATTGGAACATAGTTGGTTGTTCTGGAGAGATTTGAGTGCTCAATAGAGTGCTCAGTGATCTTAGAATGAAGAGTTTGGAATTTCTCTCCAACAGGCGGGAGCCTTTAACGGACAGGCATTATCCCATGGTTAATATCATGTCAAGCGCTTTTGTCGCTCACTTAATTTTTTTGATAAATCATTTGGTACAATCGGTCAACAGTTTTTATCAACTCCTCAATAGAACCATTGTTATTAATTATGAAATCAGATCGTTCACGTTTCTGATCATCCGGCATTTGCGCGCCCAGCAAGGCATGGGCGTCCGCGTCCGAAACCCGATCTCGCGCCACCAACCGGGTCACTTGGCGCGCATTGTCGGCAGTCACCAACAGCACCCGGTCAAAAAAAGACGCTGCGTTGCCTTCAAACAAAAGCGGCACTTCAACCATCACCACGCGAGCCCCTTCTTTTCCAGCCTGCCGAATGCGCGCGCGCATCAGAGAAATGATTTCGGGATGCAGCAGCGCCTCCAGATCCCGGCGCGCCTGGTCGTCCTGAAGCATCAACCGCCGCATAGCCGACCGGTCCAGGGAGCCGTCCGGCGTCAGCAGCTCATCGCCGAACCGCTCGGATATACGCGATAGCACCGCCGAGCCAGGCATGACCACTTCCCGGGCCAGCGCATCCGAAAAAATCACCGGAACCCCCAATGCCTTAAACCGGCCGCAAACCACCGTTTTTCCGGACCCTGCATTGCCGGTAACGGCAATGGTGACGGGCTTTGTTTTTTCACTTAAATCAGGTATGGTTGATCTGACTTCCAATGACATAATGATCATCCGTCCATTTCATAACGGTTGAGCGCCGCCATGACAAAATTGAATGATAAGTTGCTTCCTCTTACCATCCGTACCGGATTAACCGGCACTTCGGCTTATATAGTCGGCGGATCGGCCCGGGATCTTTTTCTGGGCCGTCAGCCTACGGATTATGACATTACGGTTTTCGAAAATCCAGAGGAATTTGCCCGGCAACTCGCCGGCAAAACAAAGGGCCGCCTCGTAACCATGGGCAAACCCGGCAAAACCACCTATCGCGTGGTTTCCGGCGCGCATGTCGTTGATGTCACCCCGCCTCGCGGCAACACCATTGAAGCGGATTTAGAATGCCGTGATTTCACCATGAACGCCATGGCGTTCGACCTTGCTTTTGGCAGGCTGATCGACCCGCTGGGCGGCCGGCTGGATATCAAAAAAAAACAGATTCGAGTGGCCTCACGCACTGCATTTCAGGATGATCCCATTCGATTGCTGCGCGCCTACCGAATGGCGGCGAGTTTCGGTTTTTCAATAGTACCGGCCACCCGAACGCTGCTGACCGAATCTTCTCACCTGATCACCCGGTCTGCGAGTGAAAGGGTCCGCGAAGAGATCTTTAAAATTCTGTCCGCGACGCACGCGCACCCGATTATTCAACAGATGCGGGAAAGCGGACTTCTATTTGCTGTTTTTCCCGAACTGTCGCCCCTGGACGGTTGCACGCAAAACCGTCATCACAGCCATGATGTTCTTGACCACACACTGGCGGCCCTTGCGCACCTTGAATCGTTGCTAACCGAGGACACTCCAACCCTGCCGGCGCTTCCGGAGCCACCCGATCCGATGCGAATCATTTGGCTCAAGTTCGCCTTATTGCTTCATGATATCGGCAAACCCGCCTGCCGGTCGGTTGATGCCCTCGGTGATATTCACTTTTACGGCCATGAGACCGCCGGCGCAAAAGCGGCACAATGCATCTGCAAAAGGCTGCGTTGCGCCAATACCGCACAAAACTTCATCACCGCCATCATCGCCCGCCACGTCCGGCCGTTGCACCTGTATCAGGCCTTTCAGAAACAAACCCTCACGGACAAGGCGATTACCTGTTTTTTTATGACCTGCGGAGATGACACCCCCTATCTTTTATGGCATGTGGCTGCGGATCTTTTCGGGAAAGGCGCCGCAAGCCATAGCACGCTGGCCCCCTTCACGGCATTTTTGTGCATGCTTTTAAACCGGTTTTTTACTGAATTTAAAATAAAAAGCTCCTCCCCACCCCTGCTTACAGGCAAGGATCTTATTGCGGAATTCGGCCTGCCCCCCTCGGCTCTGTTTAAACACATCCTTGCCCGGGTGGAAACAGCACGGCTCTCCGGCACCTGTACGACCCGGAATGCGGCTATTTCATTGGTCAGGGACTATTTGTCGGCCCAGTCAACCTCAAACAAAATATAATATTTTTTAATTCAATAAGTTATGTTTATATCCCCCCGGGGATTATTGTCTTGACATAACCTGCGGGGATTCGGTAATAATTCGGCTTTGGCGTAACATGCGCACATAACTGTTTTCACGACCCGACATTCAGCATTGATTAGAGATCGGGATACTTAACCGTCAACACGATTCATTAATTAGGTTGTTGAATTTAAAAAAAGAAGGAGGTCATATGCGTCTTATTCTGTTAGGAGGCCCCGGTGCCGGCAAGGGGACCCAAGCGAACCTGATCAAAGAAAAATACAACATTCCCCAGATTTCCACCGGCGACATGCTGCGCGCAGCAGTCAAAGCCGGCACGGAGCTGGGCAAAAAGGCGAAAGTATTGATGGATGCCGGTGCGCTGGTATCTGATGAGGTGATCATCGGTCTTGTCAAAGAACGAATTAAAGAGGCCGATTGCGCCAACGGATTTCTGTTCGACGGCTTCCCCAGAACCATTCCCCAGGCGGACGCCATGAAAGCAGCCGGCGTGCCCATTGATGCGGTGGTGGATATTGATGTGCCGGATGAAGAGATCATTAAACGAATGAGCGGACGGCGCGCCCATTTGGCCAGCGGACGCACCTATCATATTCTCTACAATCCGCCCAAGGTGGAAGGCAAGGACGATGTGACCGGCGAGCCCCTGGTTCAACGGGATGACGACAAAGAAGAGACCGTTAAAAAACGCCTGGATGTCTACCATAGCCAGACCGAGCCACTGATCGGCTATTATAAAAATTGGGAAGCCAGCAAGGAAGCGGCGGCTCCCCGATATGTGCGCGTCAACGGCGTGGGCAAAATGGATGAAATCACAAGCCAGATCTTCAAGGCATTGGACAACCTGAAGTAAGACAACACCGTCTCAACGTCACGCCATGATCATGGCTTCGGCCCCGCCAGGGTATTTTTTCCAGACCGGCAGGAACTCGCTGTCGCTCAAACAGCCTGCCGCTCTTCCAAAAACACCCTGGCGCGGCCTCCCTGCCGCTGATCGCGGCTTATTCAAAAGCCATTCTAAATTCCGACTCCTGAATTCTGTATATCTGAATGGTTAACTATTTTTTTCAAAATCATCCGCCGCCTGATATAAAATTTTCCCTTGCAAATCCCTTCAAAATATTATATTTACCCCCGTTACGCTGGGCATAAAAAAAATAAACATCGAAAATCTTATTAAATACATATTTCGATGGAAAAAAGGGGGCGAGGAATTTGAAGCAAATTGAAGTCAGGGTGTTAGATAACGACCTTGAAAAAGCCATGCGCATTCTGAAAAAGAAGATTCAGAACGACGGGCTTTTCAAACGCTTGAAACTGAAAAAAAGCTATGAAAAGCCGAGCGAATACAGACGTCGCAAACAACGCGAAGCTTTGAGAAGGCAGCGTATCGCCACTGCCCGAAAATATCGTCGATAATCCTGAGCTGAAAATCTCCGACAAGCCCGGCAGAATGAATAAGATCTGCCGGGTTTTTTTATGATAAGGCATGTTGAAATCCTATGGCATTCGATAACGAATACGCGGATTGCCTGAAGAAAATGTTCGGTCTCAGGCGCTTTGGTATTAAACTCGGGCTCGATATCATTTCCGGCATGTTAACCGGCCTGGGCAGTCCGCAGCAACAGTTTCGCTGCATTCATATCGCGGGCACCAACGGCAAAGGCTCCGTCGCATCGACCCTTGCCACCATTCTGCAAACCGCCGGTTACCGGGTCGGCCTCTACACCTCTCCCCATCTGGTTCACTTTAACGAGCGCATTCAAACTAATGGCCAACCCATCTCAAATGAAAGCGTTGTTGCCTCCTATCTGGCCGTTGAAAAAGCCCATCAGGGAAACCGGGAGCCGACGTTTTTTGAATTTACCACCGCCATGGCGTTGTATGAATTCAGCCGCCAACAGGTCGACTGGGCTATTATTGAAACCGGCATGGGCGGCAGGCTGGATGCCACCAATGTTCTGCGCCCAAATCTGTCCATCATCACCAACATTTCACTGGAGCATCAATCCTATCTGGGAAACACCCTTGCGGCAATTGCCGCCGAGAAAGGCGGCATCATCAAAGAAGGCGTACCCGTCATAACCGGAGCCGGGCAAAAACCCGTCATTGAAGTGCTCACGCGCATCGCACAAAAAAAATCCGCCCCCCTTTACCGGTTCGGCAACGCATTTCGAATTCGAAGACACCCCGACGGCACTTTTACTTATTACGGTTTGGACCAACAATGGGCCAAATTGCGCACCGGGCTGAAAGGGGAACACCAGGCTAAAAACGCGGCGTTGGTTCTGGCCGCTTGTGAAGTATTAAACCGACTTGGGCTGAAACTGCTGTTTGATCATCTTCAAGCCGGACTCCTGAACACCCATTGGCCCGGCCGGCTGGAAATCATATCGGAATCACCCCTGGTGATATTGGACGGCGCCCACAACCTATCAGCGGTTCGCATTCTATCGCAATATCTGGCTGCTCATTACGCCGATCGAAACATCACGCTGGTAACCGGCATACTGGACGATAAGGCATATACCCCCATGCTTCGGCAATTATTACCCTTGTGTAAAAAGGCCGTTTTCACCCAACCCAAGATCGATCGGGCGCTCCCGCCGGAAACTTTTCTGACCGTGGCCAAAGAATTTATCCCCTCTCCCGAGGTCATCCCGAGCGTTCCCGATGCGGTCGCCCATGCCGTTCAAACCGCTAAAAAGGATGAGGTCATCTGTATTGCCGGATCATTATATCTGGTAGGCGAAGTAAAGGGAGCCATAGAAGCCGGCACGTTGGTATTAAATCCACCGAATAGCCAAGCCATCACGTTTCCCGCTTGACTTATTCGGCCGAATCCTCTATTTTGCCTTCAAAATTCGCGCCCGTAGCCCAGGGGATAGGGCGTCAGCCTCCGGAGCTGGAGATCGCAGGTTCGAATCCTGCCGGGCGCGCCATAGCAACAATATAGAATAACAATAGATTAAGCAGAATGGCTTGACCCTTTTTTGTCAAAGTCATACCCCCTCAATATTCCCAATCCCTGCTGTCCCTTCGGTGACGAACCGGGTTCCCCCCGACAAGCGCATCGCCTTTGCTTAACCGGAAGCAATCTTTCATCCTCCGACGATAAGTAACCTTTTATTCCTTTCCACCATGTAAATAATACTGACAATAAGTTAGATAAAAAACATTGCGAAAAAAATAATTTCCTTATAATTTGAAATATATGCCGAATTGGCGTGTTCTATGCTTATCAACGTGTTTATTATAGCGCGCAAAACTATGTAGACAGCCCAGACGCCCAGCTTCCGGCTTTGCCGGTTTTGAACAGATGATACCTGGCTAAGGGAAGCCAATGTTTAATTCCAGAAAAAGTAATTCCAAAGGAGGTCGATCATGTACGAAAAAATTCTTGTCCCCTTAGACGGATCAGCACATGCAGAAGCCATTCTGCCACATGTCGAAAAGCTGGCTCAAGGTTCAAAAGTCGATGTCGTTCTGCTATATGTCGATGACACCGCTGATCTGATGCTTGAACGAGATGAAGTGGCCGACGTTAAGGACTTCATCGAAAAACGCCGTCAACAGGTAAACGCCAAAGAAGCTTATCTTCAATCCATTATTGACAGATGGCGGGAAAAAGGCATTGCCGCGCGCATGCAAATCGTTCACGGATCAGTCGTCGCCGGCATCATGGACTGCGCCGCAAAGGAAGCCGTGGACCTGATAGCCATGGCCAGTCATGGAATGGGGGGAATGCAACGGACATTTTATGGCAGTTCGACTGCCGGTGTGCTGAACTGTATTGATCGTCCCTTGCTGCTGATTCGCTCAAGGTTTCAACAGGGGTGCTGAATCAGCCAAATGGATGGCACCGGGGGTAATTGCATAAAATGGGCGGGGGGAAAGATCCCACCGCCTCATTATTTTAATGCCTTAACAATTCATTTCCGTCGAAAAAACAGAAGGTTTATCAGCGCATGACGGCAAAGATTTCATGCCCGCTACCGGCCCCACCGATTGCTGAAGAACTGGATGTGAGGTGGCGGCTTAAAGGAAGCTTTTCCTCGAGAATGGGCTTTAAGTAGGCCTGTGTGAAATGAGCGATCCCGATCTTGTTAAAGTGCATATGATCATAGAAATAGCGAATATCCCGAACCGATGCCACGAAATTATAATAAGCCACCCGATCCTCCCGGGATACAGCCTTTAATTTCTCATCCACCTCTTTGGCGCCGGGAAAGTCATCCATTAAAATCGGCAACATGATATAGGTGATGCGGCTGTTGTTCGCTTTGGCCAGAGCATTGATCACATGCAAATACCGGCTGTACCTCTCGAAGCGATCCGCTTCATACAGGCTCAGATAATGCTTTCGGGCCTCTTCCTGTTTGCGGGGATTGATGGCTGTCAGGGTTAATTCGGACAAGCCGGGTGCGCTGTATCGGGTAAAGTTTTCCCAATCATCCTTTGCGATCATTTGAAGGTAGGAGAAAATGCGATCCGGGGGGTACCTCCGTGCGATCAGCTTCCACAGGATAGAGAGCTCAAAAGGCTCATCCCTTAAAAAAAAATTATTGTTCTCATTGTTGATGGCGCAAAAAAACACCCAGGGATCGATCAGATAGATAATGTGCTCGACGGTATTTCCCCGATCATAAAAGTTCGACAAGTGCAGCTCTGCCGGCATAAGGCCGCCCCCGCCGCCTTTTGAGAGGTTGATCACTTTTTTCCCCAGAATGCCTTCCATAAGCTGATGATTGGCATCCCGTGAAAAAATACGCCCTCTGGATGTACCAAGAATAGCGACATCGTAATGCTCATTTTCGCCCATCACCAGCAGATTCGACTCCGTTTCCCAGTTTTTAAGGCGAATATGCCGCTGACGCCCCGAAAAAAAAGAGAGAAGACCCCCCATAATGCAAGCGTTCAACAGGAAAAATATCAATGCGTTGATGATGAATTTCTTAATCTGCATAATCAAAATTGAAAGTAAATGAATTCTTGTCTTACCCCGAAAACCCCTGAAATAATGACCGCCCAAAGCACCAGCGTGTAAACGGACCAACGCGCCGCTACCGACAACCTTCCGATATAGTGATTAATCCGATCCTTTCGCTCTTTCAAATGCACCCACACCAATATCAGAATCAACAAAATACTAAATAAAAATGAATAGGGACCGACCACTTTGAATCCCGCCGCAAAGGAATCGATGGCCCATATCTTTTTTATGACGGTGAAGGCCTCACCCACCGTATTGGCCCGGAAAAAGATCCAGGCAAAAGAAACCTGAATAAAGGTAACGCCGACGAGAACACTGCGGCAGAAAAACGAAGACGCATTCGAAAACCATCGATGGATGACCCGTTGCCGGAAGGGCTGGGTTGCGACTTCCACAACCAGAAGCAACCCGTGCAGCGCTCCCCAGACAACAAAGGTCCAATTGGCGCCGTGCCATAACCCGCTCACCCAAAAGGTGATAAACAGATTAACATAGTGCCGCCATTTCACAACCCGGTTTCCCCCCATGGGAATATACACGTAGTCCCTGAACCAGGTGGATAACGAGATATGCCAGCGCTGCCAGAATTCACCCAAAGACTTGGCGAAATACGGCCGGTGAAAGTTATAAATCAGCTCATAGCCGAAAACACGCGCTGCGCCGACCGCCATATCGGAATAACCGGAAAAATCGCAGTAAATCTGAAAGGTGAAAAAAAACGAGGCGATAATGAGCGGTGCCCCCTGAAACGTATCCACGTGATTAAACACCCGGTTGACATAAATCGCCAGATGGTCGGCAATCACCACTTTTTGAAACAACCCCCACAGCATAAGACGAAGGCCGTCGGTCACCCGATGATAATCAAAATCCCGTTTCCCCTTGAATTGGGGTAACATGCGATGGCTTCGCTCAATGGGCCCCGCCCCCAGTTGCGGCCAGAAAGACACGTAAAGCGCAAAATACCCCAAATGCCTTTCAGCAGGCGTTCGTCCGCTGTAGACATCGAAGGTGTAACTGAGTATCTGGAATGTATAAAAGGAAATTCCCACCGGCAACAGCACATTGAATACCGGCGCAGAAAAATCGATATTCAAGGCATTCAAGCCGAGGGTCACGGATCTGCTGAAAAAATTGAAATATTTGAAAAAAAAGAGCGCGCCAAGGTTAAACACTAGGCTCAGAATGAAATAGTTTCTCTTTCTTTTCGGGTCGGACGCCGCGGCCATTCGTAACCCGGCCCAGTAGGCGATGAGGGTGGAACTGGTAATCAGAAGGATATAATCGACCTTCCAGCACATATAAAAGAAGTAACTGGCGCCGAGCAGCAACATCCATCTGAACCGGTAGGGAATCGTAAAATAGAGACTGACAAGGAGAATAAAGAAAAAAGGAAATTGAAGCGAATTAAATAACATATCGAATGCAAACCGGTTAAAATGATTTCAGGCATGCATTCGTTAGCACCCATTCAAAAAGGGTTGACCAGCGTGCCGGCCCTTTGCTGCTTAGCCTATAATATTATTGCCAACGATTATAAATCGAAGCGGCTCCGCAACGAAAGGGCCATATATAAAGTATTCCAACAGCCTTTACAATAGGACAGTATGGCTTGATCATCGTTTCGGCCAATTTCCCACGGCAGGAAGGCCGCGCCAGGGTGTTTTTGGAAGAGCGGCAGACTGTTTGAGCGACAGCGAGTTCCTGCCGGTCGGGAAAAAATAACCTGGCGTGGCCGAAACCATGATCATGGCCGGACACTACTTATTGCGGCTCTGGTCACCTCGGCCCCCCCTGCTGTTACCATCTGATCGCTCCCGGCCGCGGGAATGACCGCCCGTGCCTTGCTGATTACTCCGGCCGTGCGCGCCTGGTTGACGTTTCAATACGGCCCCACCAGCCTGGTTCACCGCATTGTCGCGGCTCTTCAATTGCTGTTCACTTTCAACGCGTTTCCGTTCCTGACGAACTTGATCGGTTCGTTCACGCACCGGGTTATCCGGGGCAACCGGTGCAGGGACCTGCCGGGTCCGCTCGATCCGTTGCCTTTCCTGGTTTTCGGAATCGATCCGTTGCGAACCTTCTCTCTTTCCGCGCTCAACGCGTTCCCGTTCCTGACGAACTCGATCGGTTCGTTCACGCACCGGATTATCCGGGGTGGCAGGTAAAGGCGCCTGCCGGGTCCGCTCGATCCGTTGCCTCTCCTGATTTTTGGGATCCACCTGTTGCAAACCTTCTCTCTTTCCGCGCTCAACGCGTTCCCGTTCCTGACGAACTCGATCGGTTCGTTCACGCTCCGGGTTGTCCGGGGTGGCAGGTGAAGGCGCCCGCCGATTACGTTCAGTTCTTACCGCATCCTCCCTGCGCCGATCATGGTGATCCCCCCAAGCCCCGTCACCGACACGCCGATTGCGATCAGGAGCACGGTGTTCGGAATACCCACGGGTGTCACGTTGAAAGTCCCTTGATCGCGGGGGGTGTTGGCCGTATTTTGTGGCTGTATGCTGATCGCGATAGGCAACTCCCCGGCGGTGCGCAGGGGCGTGATGCCAGCGGCCGGGGGGATGAGCTACCCACCGGTCATGCCTAACAAATCTCGGCCGATGGCGCACATCGATATGAATATAGTGCCGGTGCCAGTTGAAATAGCTCCAGTTGCCAAAAGCAAACCCGAAATAAAAGCCCGGCCAGTAAGAAATCCCAACGCCAATTCTTACCCCCGGAGGCCCCCAGTAATAAGGCGGATAAGCGGGATACCACCACGGCCCATAAACATAGAAGGGGTCATAGTATGACACGTATACAACCCTGGGATCCGCCTGCTTGATGATAATTGTTTCTCTTTCAACAATGACTTTCTGTTTGTCGTTGGTTGTGAGGTTTCCCTGTTCATAGGCCTTTGCCCGTAATTCCTGAACAACGTCCATGACCTCGTCCTCCTGAGCGAGAAAGGCGTTGCCAAGCTCTGTGGTTTCAGAGATTCGCTCACTCATCAATGCCAAAATCGGCGGGAAATGACAGACAGCCTTAACGCTCGGATCCCAGTTCATGTCCAAGAGCACGTCATCAAGGTCCTCGCCCTTCAGCCCTGAATTCCTTCTGACCCATCGGTCAGCTTCAACCACTTCAACGGGATAGGTCGATGCCATCAGAACCTGCGCCAGCAGCGCGTCAGGATAGAGCGCGATAGGCGCCAACATTTGGGATAACTCCTCCCGGCTGTATTTTTCAGACGGTTCGGAATAGTTACTGCCCTGCGCCTGTGCCAACGGCAACGGCAAGAGAGGGCCGGGAACAAAAATTGGAAAGATGAACGTCCCTAAAACCAGATAAAATATGGTGGTTGCCTTCATGAATAACTCCTCAAGAACCGAAGCAGCATATTTTCAAACCGTTTAACAGCGGTAACAGAAAAAGCTGCTTCGACACCCGGCCAAAATTGTGGGCAAAAAAATGATGCCCTACGATCCATTTGACGGAAAATATAATCATTGAATGGGTCCGAAGCAAGAAAATGCGTCACTTAAGCCAAGCAGGCGGGAAAGCGCGTTCCGAAAAGACTACGCGCCTGATCCGGTAAAGACCGAATCATGATTTAAACGTATTCGCGCATTTTCAAGGCTATCATTGCGGTAGTAGGCTATTTTTTATACCATTGGCCGGCCTCGTTTTGCAGCCAGTCGCCAGGGGCTGCCATCTCGGCTAACTTTAAAGCCCTGCGTTTTCCCACCAGCTCAGCGGTGGTACCCTGCTGCTTGGCGATAGCCTGGTAGACTGCCAACCGGTCCGTATTTTCAGCCGCGACAACCGCTTCCTTTTCCTTGCCGGCGCCAACAAATTGCAGATACCCCAGATTGTTTTCACCGACAACCCCCCTTGCCTTCAAAATGATCAGCTCCGGCAATCTTTCCTTCATTCTTGCCTTGATATCCTGCGCCCATCCGGTGCCGCCGGCCAAAAGAAATATCGCGACAACGATTGCGGTCATACCATAACTATTTTTTTTCATTCTATACCCTCCCGTGCCGCAAAAGCAGCGGCAAAAAAAATCTATTTCTTCTCTTCCACCGACTGCTGAATCTCTTTTTTCGTATCGTCGATCTCACCGAAAAAATTATCCAATGCCCGGTCGACGCGCACGTTGACATCAATGGTAATATGAATCGGCTTGACCTCCACCGGCGCGATCTCCACCGCGTGATGCGTCCGGCAGCCGATGATCGCGCCCATTACCGCCAAGGGAATTAAAAGCATGATCTTATGGTTTCGCATCGGTTGCTCCTTATTTCGTCAGGTTTAGTATCTCTTTATATTTCAAAATATCATCCAGGGGAAGCCTGAAGTTAACATTCAAGCGAATCCCCTGAAAAACAGACCCCTTGGCCTCCGTCGTCACGCGAACGAAGCTTCCCGTCTCGCGCTTGAAGGTAAAGGGCAGCTCGCCGGCCGGCTTCCCGTCAAAGGTCAAACGCATCAACAGATCCTTGCCTTCGGTGCCCAGGTTCATTTTGACCCATGAATATTCAAAATTCTTCAGTGCTTCCCTGGCGATGTCCATTTGTATGTATTCCGGCGAATCCGGACTCATGGCGCTGGTGAGCATCTGCGTTTCGGTGACATGAATGCTGCCGCCGGCGCCGGGGGTGGAATAAAGAAATCCGTCCTGAAACGAAAGCTTGCCGTCTGAATAACTCAGTGGGATTTTTCCGTTTACGGCGCCCTCCCCGTCTGCTTTGGCCGCACCGAATTGCCGCAGCATGTCCGCCAGGTTCAACCGGTCGCAATAAAGCGTAAGCCGGTAATCGTTGACGCCGGGTGATATTCTGAACGACTGTGTGCTGATATTCCCGCGGCACCATTTGAACCGGCTTTGTTCGATAAATAAGGAGGTGGGAGACTCGATTTGAAAATCGGCAGTTAAGTCGGTCGCCTCGATATCACCGTAAGACATCCGGGCAACCCGGAAAGCTTGTTTCGGTGCACTGCGCAGGGTAAACATATTCGGAAAATCAAGTTCGGCAAATATACCGTTCAATGCCGCTTTCATCTCGGGCACCCGCACAGCGGCGTTTTTCATTCCCATGGACAGCGCGGCATGCCGCTCTGCGGCGGAAAAATTCAAATCCGCGGACAGATTGATTTCACCGCTAAAGAGTATTCCGGCAACAGCCGAATGAATACGGCCCAAGTCCATTTCTTCAGGGCAATGATAATCGGGAAGCCGGGCCTGAACGCTTGCGCGCCAGTCGTCGGCCAGGCGCTCAACACAGCCGAGAACATTGACGGCAAGCTTTGGCATCAAAAGGCTATCGTATTTTCCACTAAAGTTGACACCGTCGGCTTCCTGACGCAACGCCAATTTCACTCCGCCAAGAGCACGTTTATCCCATTTTATGGATGCGATGGAAAAGCTGCCGCTCGTTGCCTTTTCCGTTAGGGGCCATTGAAACGGCATTTTCGCCGCAACCCCGGCGAAAACCAGCGACCGGGGAGGAAACGCCAAACTTCCACCTGAAAAACCGATAACACCCGTTAGCCCGGCACCGCTCTGAAACGGGTTGATCCAGTCACCTGAAACTCGAATCCCTTCGGGTAATTGACCGGAGATGGTACCGGATGAGAGCCGGGTTTGCGGAATCTCGATGGAAAAGTTCAGTTGATCCTGCCCGGCCCCGTCAAATGAATGGGTTGCGGTTCCGGAAAGGTTGATCATGGGAAAACTCACCTGCGTCTTGTCCTGCCGAACCGAAACGCCTGGCACCTGCAGCCGATAGGATGCCGAAACTTCGGTCGCCGTTGCCTCCGCGGAAGCAGTAATTTCGGGAGGCCCTATCCAAAGACTTGTCCGATCTATTTGAAGCACCTTCGTTCGGTCAAAGGCTTGTGTGTCGATTCGCCCGTTCAAGCGGGCTTGCCAGCCGGTGGTGCCTGCACTCGTTGCGGACAGCGCCCAGCGCATCGGGGGAATGACGGTATTGAGCGCAGACGTGTTGCTCGATTCCTTCGCTTCAGCGGAAACCTTTGTGCGCACCTCAGCCTCTACCGCCATACCGGACGCAGCCGGTTGAACACTGCAAACCGCCTCCGCCGACACACTGCCGCCCGGAAAATCAAGCGTAAAAGGAGACAGATCGATTTTCCATCCATTCAAATCATCGGATGAGAGCGTCAGATGGATCGCAGCGGGCGTATTATCCACATGAGGCGGGCTTTTGATGGAAATGCCCTGATAACCGACGTTCTCCGGCCGCAATCGGCAAACCGCTGAAACGGAAGTGACGGAAAACGGCGCCAGCGCCAGGGTTGCCTGTGCCCCGATATCGGCCTCTCCGCGCAACCTCAATTCCGGGGAAAAAGGTGAAAAAGCCGATAGGCTTTCTAAGCGCAGCGCATCGCCCGATAACGTGATGCGCGCCACTTTCCGCAACCCGTCCAGGGATCCGGCAATGAGCAAACGTTGCGCCCATGGAGAAAGCTGAATTAAAAACCGCTCAATCCCCGTCATGCCGTTATCGGGGTGAATCGTCATTTCAAATGGGCAATAAATGCGCGTATCCTGATACCGGAGGCTGACGGCGGAATTGCGAAGCGAAACAGAGCCGATGGAAAAAGGCAACGCCGTATAAGCGGGCGCTGCGTCCGGGGAACTGGCGGCCAATGCACGCAAGTCCAGCCCATCGACGGTAACAACAGACGACTGATAATCCAATGAAAGGAAAACCCCGCTGACAATGATGCGGGCAATTCGGCCCCGCACCAGCTCGATCGGCGAGTACTCGAACCGAATGGAATCAATAACCGGACCGTTGGCGCTTTTCTCGCCCAACCGCACATCCGAAATATCCGTTCCCGTGAAACCGATGCTTCGCACCCGAAGGGTCAGGTGCCCCAGACCCGCTTTTGCCTCTATTGCCGCTATCACCCGGGATTCAACTACCCCGGGTAAAATGGAATAAAAAGCCGTTAACAGCACAAAGAAGATCAATGCCGTGCCTAATAACAGAAGGGAAAAAAGCCGGACTCGTTTTTCGGTCATGATATAAGCATCTTCTTGAAAGGTGATGGCAAAAGACGCCGCGGCAGGTCACCGGATGCCTTGCATGGGCATGAGCAAAAAAAGACAAGGGGGGATCGCCCTGGAATGGACCTGCATGTATTTTTTAATCAATCATCGCGAAACGCAAAAATCTCTTCGGAATTAACGGGGGGTAAGGCTTATTCCCGGTCGCTCTCGTAGGGAAACAGATCCCCCTTTCCCGGTCAAACAGGCAAACCGAAACGGCAGAGCCCAGAACCGTCGAGAACACCGTCTGAGCATCCGCGATATAGATATATCCGGGTCTTAGGAGATAATTTTCCTGAGTCAGGCTGCGGTTGTTATCGTTCATTGGCAAAAACTACCAGGGACTTCGCGGAAAACTCGATTTCGGCATCGGACGCGCAACCGATTCCGGAAAAACGTGACCGGGCAACCCCAGGCCGCCCGGCCCATATCGAATCGCCGGGTCGACAAGCGCCCGGTATCGCGCCGTTCCCGTGCAGCATGGCTTTAGGATGCGTCGTTGATTTTTTCCCGAAGCTTGCCAGAGCATTTAAATGTAACGACGTTTCTCTCTCTCAGGATCAGATCATCCCCTGTGGCCGGATTCCGGCCTCTTCGGGATCGTTTGCCCTTAACCGAAAACTTGCCGAAACCCGATACCAGCACGTCTTCGCCGTTGGCAAGCGTGGATTTAATAATTTCAATCAAGCCTTCAATGATGTCGACGGACTTTTTTTTCGTAAACCCCAGATCGTTCACTGCTGCGACAAGATCGTTTTTGGTCAGTGCCATACTGCCTCCTCGTAGCCTAAATAATTCCTCACCAAATCCATATCGAATAGACCGCCACCTCGTATATGCCCCGACGCGGTTGGGCTAACACCTCGTAACCTGTATCATTATATCTGATGAACCGGATGGGTCGGGCTTGAAACCTCGTCCGTTTTTGAGCAATCCGCCGATGGCACGACATCCAGATTTTCAACTCTTTTCATGATGTCATCAATTCGACCGATGATGTCATCAATCTCCTTTTTCAATTGGGCGTCACTGACGTCGATCATAACCTTTTTAGATATATTTCATAATGTTAAAAAATTATTACCCGGGCGTCTTTAGCCTGACTTTAGCACATCCGACCGTTCGGGGCCGCCTATATCGCCCCGCTTATAGTCAAAAAAAAGGCGAAAAATAAGCCAGCCCTTAAAGATTAGCTTTAAAAATATACGGTTAGAATGGATATGTCAAGCACTGAACCATCAATAATGAAAACTGCGGGGAAGTATTAGCGAACCGTGCTCACCTCTAAGCGTCCATGAAAAGGGACTAATAACTGCTTTAAAAATACCGTCAATTTTCGTATTCATTTGGCGCTATCGAGGCTATGAGCGATTCAAAACCTTGATATCCAGTTGCTTCAAACAAGCCCGATTCGCCAGCAACAATATCCCCTGACGCCGCCAGGAGCTCACAGTGGCTAAGCGTCTCGTTTTCAGCCATGTGGATGCCGTATCCCTTCAGAAGATTCGGGTCAAAGTGACGCAGGGCAATTTGCCTGGCGGTCTTGGGGCCGTCCGCCAAGATTTTCATAATGTCAGCACATCTATCCACATGATGCGCAATCAGTTCATTCACCCTTTTCTCAAGAACAAAATCACACCACCGGCCGTGGCTGAACAGCCGGTGCCCCGGAAGAGGAATCATTTCCGGAAAATTCCGCCCTATCCTTTTCAGTCTTTTAAGGGACCGAATATAGGTGATAAGGCCATACGGGGAAAAAGAAGAACCGCTGTCAATATCAAGTACGGCATTCACCTGGTTCAGGAACGCCCTTCGCGTGGGAGAGGGGGTAATTTCCGGTAAAACCGTATCCCCTAGAAAAACGGCTTCGTTTCCCACGATGATGGTCAAGGCGTCCGGGCTGTGCCCCGGTAGAAACAGACAGGCAACATCTTTTTGAAGAAGGGTCCTGCCATCACCTATTTCACTGATTTTAAGCTCATTTCTTGCGCGGTGATAGTCAACGCAAGTTTGTGTTGTAAATTCTTCCGGCATAAAGCAGTGCCAGCAGGATGGGGGGAAATCCGCTCTAACGCCAGACGGTGCCTTTTCGGGACAAAACCGGATCAATTTACTGTAAAAACGATGGGCCATGGCCCGGGCGCCGGTTTGATGCATGATTTCGGCAAGGCCGCCGTCATGGTCCTCATGGCCGTGGCTGAGTATAATATGGTCAAGGTCTTTGGGCCGGAATCCAGCAAGTTCCATCATGTCCAAAAGCATTTTCCCCGTTCCGGTTCGGCCGGTATCAACGAGAAACGGCTTGTCAGCCAGCACCAGATAGTTCCATGTTGGACCCAAGTCCCAATCGCCGCCATAAGAATTCTTTGTTGGAAGCCCAACGATCTCGAGCCCGGAGGGAAGCCTTAATCGAAACGGCATGCCATTTCCGAGCGCATCTCCCATCGCCAACATTTCCACTTTCTCAATCCACAATTTCCCTTACTCCCATACCATAAAAGGATATTTTAACCATTCTAAGAACCACCCTCTCTCGCGTCATTCATGGCAGACAGAATTTCACCTGTCAACTTGCCCGTAAGGTTTCAGTAGTGTGCCGGGGTCCGCCCCGCCCGCCCGGAAAGATTCGAACACCGCTGGCAAGCAACCGGCTACCTGAGCTTGAAATCCGTCTTCTCCAGATCGAAACAGTCTCGCTTCAGCGCCTTTTCATCTTGGATCATCTTGTATTTTTGCACCCGGTGGGTAGGCGTTTTGGGGAATTCATCACGGAACTCAATGTAGCGCGGCACCTTGAAATAGGCCAATCGCTCTTTACACCATTGGATGATCTCGATCGGATCCAGATTTTCGTTCGGTTTGAGAATCACATACGCCTTAACGTCATCATCATATAATTCCGCGGGAACCCCGATCACAGCCGATTCCAATATCTTCGGGTGGGAATTGATCACATTTTCCACTTCAATGGAGGAGACGTTTTCCCCCCTTCGACGAATGACATCCCGCTTGCGATCCGCAAAAAAGAAATATCCGTCCTCATCCATCCAGCCCTGGTCTCCCGTATGAAGCCAGCCATCCCTGATGGCTTTTCGGGTGAGTTCAGGCTCTTTGAAGTACCCCTTCATCACAACGGGATTCCTTACCACTATTTCTCCAACGGTTCCCGCCGGAACCGGCTTGTCGTTTTCATCCACGATTCTGACCTCGTTAACAAATCCGGCGCCCGGAATTTGTTTCGGCAGCCCGATGCTTTTTTCTTTACGAAGGCCATGAAGCGGCTGAATCAAACAAAGGGCACACTCCGTCAATCCATATCCGGTAACAAATGTAAGCCCATATCGTTGTTCCAAATAATCCTGGAATGGTTTGTCAAGGGCGGGACTTCCGTATGCCGCTCTGACAGGATGATCTCTATCCTTGTCCGATTCCGGCTGCTTGCTGAGAATGCTCACCATGGCGCCGATATAATTAAATACGGTTGCCTGATAATGCCGTATTTGATTCCAGAACTTACTTGCGCTGAATCTGTCGACCAATATCAAACTGGCTTCGGCGGTAAGGGCACCGAGTGTGCTGTACGCCTGCGCATTCCCATGAAAAAGAGGTAAGCACGTAAACAGCCTGTCCTCCGGTGTGACATCCATCGGGTATCTGAATCCATAGCCACCTAACATTAAATATTTATGCGTCATGACAGCACCTTTGGACGGGCCTGTCGTGCCGGAGGTGTACATGATCTCACAAATATCATCTTCACGGATATCAATCGGCTTAAGCTTTGTCGAAGCGCTTTCCATGGCGCCTTCAAAAGAGATATAGCCACTGTTCTTGACGGCCCCTCCCATCATCAGAAAATTCTTTAACCCGGAGGTCTCTAATTTGATATTGTCAACGACTGCGGCCAACGAAGAATGAACCAAAATGGTGGTGGCCTCGGAATGGTTGATAATATATTTTGTCTCTTCCGTTCTATAATTCGTATTAATGGGAACCAGAACCGCGCCTATTTTTGACAGGCCGAACCAGCCATAAAGATATTCCGGGCAATTGGGAAGAAACAAACAAACACGATCCCCCTTCTTGATTCCCAACTCCAAAAAGACATTCGCGGCCCGGTTGATCTTATGATTGAATGCTTCATAACTTACTTCTTGTTCTTCAAAATAGAGAAATATCTTGTTCGGATTCCTCTCCGCATTTCTCTCGATGAGTTCTCTGATATTCATGGATACCCTCTCCCTTGTTCCACCCAATGGCGGCTCCCCCTTTTTATGGTTGTTTCCATACCTCTGCTAAGGCCGTTTGATTTTTTGTGAATCATACCAAAAAAATGGGTTAATTCAAGACGGGTAACCCCGCCGACACGCTCTGACCCTTTATCATAACATGTACGAAAGAGCGTGCATCATTTTCCATACGGCAACCGCGGCCTGATCCCCTTCGGGACAATCCGAACCCATTGCACTTTCAACTTGAACCCGGTAAAAGGGGAACAAGCGGTTCGTGGCGAAAAGGTTTTTCACACAAGCGCCGGTTCATCACAAAACGGCCATAGATAAATTGCGCATCAGGGAATTCGCATGACGGTACTTGAGGCAGATGGATATTATTTCCCCCCCGGGTTCGATGACCGGACGATTCGCTATACCGTAGCCACCGTTGCGCGAAACGGCATTGAATTGCGGTTAACGGTACCGGAGCTGAGCCGGGGCATCATCGCGGACCTTGCCGATTATCTGAAAAAAAACAGGGAGTCATACCTGAAGCGGGTTGCCGTGGCCCATATCATCGAGGTGCTCGATGAGGCCTCCAGGCGATGGATGACGCCGGATTACGGCCCCAGGCGCATGGCGCTGAAGACCATTCCGGTCGTCACCGGGTTTTCAATGGAAACCGTTGCCGAGAGTATCGACATCGAGATGGAAAGTTCGCAGGCCGAGGATATGTGGAAAGCGCTTCGCTCGGAGATCATCGACCCCTTGTCCCTGGACGGATTTCAGTATTCAACAGAATTAAACGGCCATCGCCGGGCGTACGGGCCCGAATTGATCGTTTCGTTTTTCTCGGAAAACATTCCGGCCCTGCCGCATTTGCTGTTCATGCGCGCAGCCCTGATCAAATCGGCCTGCCTGGGAAAGATGGCCTCCGGAGAGCCGACCTTTGCACCGCTGTACCTGAAGACCATTGAAGACATTGACCCCAAAATGGCAAAATCCATGGCGGTCCTGTATTGGCAGGGGGGGGATGAAGGCATTGAAAATGCGGCCTTTCATCAGGCCGATGCCCTGATTCTCTTTGGGGGGCTTAAAGCCTGCAACGCACTTCTGGAACGGGTGCCCCGCAGAATTCCGGTGCTGGTCCACGGCCATAAAATGGGACTGGGTGTTATCGGCAAGAAAAAGATGACCCGCGCCACCGTAACGGATCTGGCAGCAGCGGTTGCTTATGATGTTGCCATGTTCGACCAGCAAGCGTGCCTGGCTCCTCATTGTTATTATATCGAGGAAGGCGGCGAGGTGTCCGCCATTGAATTTTCAAAGGTTCTGGCCGAAGCCCTGGCCGACATGAATCAAAAAATGCCCCGCGGCGCGCTCTCCACCGGGGAAGCCGCGGCCATCAATCAGCTTCGGGGCCAATATGAAATGCGGGAGTTGAAAGGAGAAGCCGTGGCCCTCTTCACCTCCCCGGGCGGAACGGACTGGACCGTGGTGTGTGAAAAGGATCCCTTTTTATTTAAACCATCGCCTTTAAACCGCTTTATTCGCATTATCAGCGTCCATGATATCCACCAGATTCTGCCCACCTTAAAACCCCTCGGCCCGTTTCTGCAAAATGCGGCCGTGGCCATCGGGGATGACAGAGAGGCCGATTTTATCGAGCAGCTGGGCCAATGCGGCTTAACCCGCATTACCGCGCCGGGCAAGATGGCCGTGCCGTCCATGATGTGGCGTCATGACGGTATCTCCCCGCTGTCGGCCCTGTTGCGCTGGTGTGATATCGAAAAAAAAGGAGCGATGTAATAAAATGCACTTCAGTGTTTCAACCAACTGGGATCATGCGCTGTTGGCCGGGCTTGCCGAAACCTGCACGGAAGAGGTATACGGCAAACTGGCCGAAGATGCCATCGGCGGCGTTCGCCCCTCTTTTCTGCTTCCTCAAATCAGCCTAAGGGAAGCCGAAGACCATGTCCGCTGCGCACACGACAACGGGCTTCGGTTCAACTATCTGATCAATACCATGTGTCTCGGAAACATTCACTACTCCAGGGAGGGCTACCGGAACATCGTTTCTCTTCTCGAATGGATCGGGAATATCGGCGTCGATGTCGTCACGGTCGGCTTTCCGTACATGATCCGCCTGGTTCAGGAAGTCCTTCCCGGTATGAAAATAAAGGCGTCCAGCGTGTGCCGCATCAACTCGGTGCGCCGGGCCCGGCAGTATGAAGACCTCGGGGTGGATGAGATCATCATCGATGAAAACATCAACCGGGAATTTGAAACCCTGGCCGCCATTCGAAAGGCGGTTTCCTGCGAGACGGAGCTGATCGCAAATCCCTGCTGTCTGCATGATTGTCCGCACCAGCCGGAGCATGTGGCCCATGACGGGCACGCCTCTCAGACGCATAGCAAGGACACTTACTGCTATCTTCAGTACCCCTATTTCAACTGCACGTTAAAAAAGTTCACAAACCCCATTGAAATCATTCGCGCCCGGTGGATCCGGCCGGAAGATCTATGGGCCTATGAAGAAATCGGCTATCATAAATTCAAGGTCGTGGAACGATTTAAAAAAACGGGGGTATTGCTGGAAACCGTTCAGGCTTATCAAAACCGAAGCTTTGACGGCAATCTGATCGACATTCTGACGCTTACCAACCCGGACATCTATCTGAAGCCGGATGTATCTTATTTTAACAAACCCGAACACGTCCATGTGCCGCTGATCTCCCAGGTCGGCGGCCTGATGGATTTTGCCTTGCGGGATTTTATTTATATCGACAACAAAAAGCTCGACGGGTTTATCGAGTATTTTCGTAAAGGCGGCTCCTGCCGAAACCGGGATTGCGACACTTGCCACCATTGCCGGGCCGCGGTTGAAAAAGCCATCACATTTGATAAGGAACAGGCGGAACGTCGCCGCGGCGCATTTGAATCGTTTATTACATCCATCGTGAACGGGGATGTGTTTGCAGAAGGATGACAAAGGGCTCATGCAGTTTTCCATCGCCACCAACTGGGATCCCGGCCTGCTGGATTATTTGGAAGGCTCGCCGGTCACCAGTCAGTACGGCCAGATCTGGAATGATCCGCTCGGCGGCGGGCGCATGTCCGTGTTTCTGCCGAAAATCGATAAATCACAGGCCACCGAATTTATTGCGCTTTCCAAACAGCGCGGCATCGGCTTCACCTACCTTGCCAACGCCACCTGCTTTGACAATGCCGAATTTACCCGAGCCGGGTATCGAAAAATTCTCTCACACCTGGAATGGATCGCAAGCACCGGCGCGGATATGATCACGGTGAGCCTGCCCTTTATGCTCGCGCTGGTAAAAACGCATTTTCCGGAAATGAAGGTGAGCATCTCCTCCTTTGCCCGCATTCAAACGGTTTCGGCAGCCCGCTTCTGGGCGAATGCCGGAGCGGACAAGCTCATTTTACCGGAACCGACAGCGCGGGATTTCAAGCTGTTAAGGCGTATTCGGGAAAGTGTTTCCTGTGAACTGGAGTTGATCGCCAACCATACCTGCCTGTTTCACTGCCCGTTGGATCTGCATCATCGCAACATGGTCTCCCACGGCTCGCAGGCGGCACATGCCTGCGGCGGGTTTGCACCGGATTACTGCCGCCTCTCCTGCCAGCGGGAAAAGCTCAAGCACCCGGAGGAAATGATCCGCTCCCGATGGATTCGGCCCGAAGACGTGGACTATTATGCGGGCATCGGCATCGATTGCCTGAAACTGATTGAACGGTTTCGGGAAACCCGAAGCCTGGCGGAAATTCTAAGGGCCTACGAGGAGCGCCACTCACCGGCAAACTTCGCCGAGCTATTGTCCCTGCCGAAAGCAGGGGTTTACCGGGTACCGAACATAGAAACGATGGAGCGGCCCGATCTGATCGCCACCGATAAAATGAAGATTCTTCTGGACGTGCTGCGCGAGCCGTTTACGGATAAACTGCATATTGACAGCCAAAAATTGGACGGGTTTCTCGCCCATTACGAGAACGTCGACTGCAATCGAACCGATTGCAGAACCTGCGGTTATTGCCATCGCATGGCCGAGAAGGCCATTACCGTGGATGAGGCATGGCGAACCGAGATGATTCGAAAATTCGACCGGGCGATCGAGATTCTCACCACCGGGGAAATCGCAACATAAAACAGGTGCATGGCTTATGCATATTTTGTTCGTCGTTCCCGGCTGGCCGAAAAAGAGTTTTTGGGATGTTCTCTTTTTTAAATTTCCGCCGCTTTCCCTGGCGACATTGGCCGGCCTGACCGCATCGCCCCATCGCATCCGCTTTGTCGATGAGAGCGTCGGTGAGATTGATTTTTCCATCAAGCCGGATCTGGTGGCCATCACCCTCATGACACCGCTGGCACCCAGGGGGTACGAGATTGCGGACCGGTTTCGCCAAATGGGCGTTTCAGTGGTCATCGGCGGCATTCACGCATCCAATATGCCCGAGGAGGCGGCCCTTCACGCCGATGCCGTGGTCATCGGCGAGGCGGATCATTTATGGGGGAAAATCCTTCAGGATGCGGAAAAAGGCAGGTTACAGCCTTTTTACCGCCAAACCGCCTATACGCTTCTGAGCAAAATCGCACCGGCCAACCGAACGATTTACCCGAAAAAAGGGTATTTTTTTGAAAACATGATTCAAACCACAAGGGGATGCCCCTACCGATGCGAGTTTTGTTCGGTAACCGCCTTTTTCGGCGGAACCTACCGGACGCGCCCCATCGAGGGGGTTCTCAAAGAGGTCGAAAGCCTTCAAAACACCCCGGGATATATCTTTTTCGCGGACGACAATTTCATCGCCAGACCGGATCATACCGAAGCGCTCCTGAATCGGTTTAAAGCCTACCGCCGCCGCTGGGTCTGCCAGGCGCCGATCACCATCGCCAGGGACGAAACCATGCTGCAAAAATTTGCCGAAGCGGGATGCCACGGCATTTTTATCGGGTTTGAAAGTCTGAACAAGGACAATCTCGCGGTCATGGGAAAACGCCAGAACCGGGTCGAATTCTATGAAGAGTGCATTCATCGCATTCACGATCATGGTATCGGCGTTCATGGTTCTTTTGTCTTCGGATACGACCATGACACGCCGGCCGTATTCGATGAGTTTCTCAAATTTGCCGACAAGACCGCCTTGGACGGCGCCTTTTTGCCGGTATTGACGCCCTTTCCCGGCACCCGCATTTATCAACGGTTAAAAGCAGAGGGCCGAATTTTAAGCGAGGACTGGCGGCTTTACGATATGGCCACGGTGGTATATCGACCCAAGGGCATGAGTCCGGCCCGGCTTCAAAAAGGCTTCTGGCAGGTCAACGAGGGGTTTTATTCCATCGGTTCGACCCTTTGGCGCCTTTTCCGGCCGCGTTCTCTGAAACGGCGCAGCAACATCATTTTCATGCCGCTTTGTTTCGGGCATGTGCCGGCCATTCGAAAAGCCAGAAAATCCTTTACCGCACCGGACTGCTGGGCCGCATGACCGAGCCGGAGGAGAGAAAGAAACTTTGAAAACCACATTGGAAAACGACAACCTGACCGTTGAGCTGATGGAAAATCCGGATGTGATTGTCGTCGGCGGCGGCATCGGCGGATTGGTCTCGGCCGGCCTTCTGGTGCGTCGCGGATTGAAGGTGTTGTTGCTGGAAAAGGAAGACAAGGTCGGCGGCTATGTCACCGGATTTCGGCAACACGGCGTCTATTTCGATGCCACGGGCGCCTTTGTTGCCGCTTGCCTGCCGGGCGGGGAATTTCATTCTCTGTTAAGTGAACTGGGACTTGAAGAGACGCTTTCATTTTTGCCCATCGGCTCGGTCTGGAATATCTTTCCGGATATGAATGTCCGGTTCAATTACAGCACCCCCGAGGCCTACATTGATGTGCTGCGCAGAGAGTTTCCGGAAAAAATAACCGCTATGGAAGCTTATGCCAGGCAAACCCGGAAAATGGGAGCGGAATTTCTGGCATTTGAAACGGCCGGTGTCTGGAAACGCTTTTTTTTCCCGTTCTATTTTCCGACGTTGATGCGGTATGCTCGAAAATCCCATCAGCACATTCTGACCAAGTTTTTCGGGGAGGACGCCCGCATTCACCTCGCCTTGTCCACACTGCCCACCACCCTTCCGCCCAGTCTCTTGTCTTACGCCTTTGTGGCGGTATTATGGGCAAAGGTGCTCGGCAGCGGCGTTTTTTATCCCAAAGGCGGCATGCAGGCGCTCAGCACCGCCCTGGCAGGTGTTATCAAACAAAACGGCGGACAAATCGTATGCAATTGCCCGGTTAAAAAATTTATCACCCGGCGCAACAAAATAACCGGGCTGAAGCTCTCGGACGGCGGCGTTATTTCTTCCAGATGGGTGATTTCCAACACCAACCCCTTTCACGCGGATCATCTCTTTCAGGGCAAATATCGCCCGTATCGCGGCATGTATCGATTCGATCGCTATAAACCCTCCCTGTCGGCGGTTCTGTTTTATGTCGGGCTGCCCAAAAAAGCCCTGCCGGACGACTGGCCCTATTTCATCTCCATTCACACCACCTGGAATTGTGAAGCCATGTACACCGCCCTTCAGGCAGGGGATATGACCAAGGGACTGCACCTGGTCATTACCACACCGACGGTTCTGGATGACTCCCTTGGCACCAAAGGCGCGCACAGCCTTAAGATTTTGGTCCACGCACCGGGATACCGCAACTTCATCAATCAATACGCCGGGCCTGAAGCCATTACCGGCTTGAGACGCCATGTCTTTTCGATGATTCGAAAACACACGGGAATAGATATCGAGTCCGCGGCCCTTTTTGTGGAAACCGCCACTCCGTTGACCCTGATGACCCGAACCGGAAACGAAAACGGGGCGATGTACGGCCTGGATGCGGCATGCGGCCAGGTCGGCCCGCAGCGCCCCCCCAACCGGACCCGTCTAAGCAATCTGTTGTGGGTGGGGCATTATACCAGACCCTCTCACGGCATTGTCGGCAGCGCCATGTCGGGGTCTTTCGCGGCCAATATCATCCGCCGGAAAACCGGGCGATAACAACACGGCGTATCATCCGGCCGAATAAGAACCAAGCCGTTTTAAAAGGAGTACCGTATGAAAATAGACTTTCACATTCATCTGACCGACTACCAGCCCATGACTCAATCCCTGGCGGATTTTTTACGCCTGTCCTGGGGCAACCGGCTGGAATGGATGATTAAAACCTATGCTTCCCCGGAAAAATTCCTTGCATTAATGGATGAAGCGCAAATTGATTATGCCGTCATTCTGGCGGATATCTCTCCGGCCGTTACCGGCATCGCCACCAACGAAGCCACGGCCAAGTTCTGCTCGGCCAGTGACCGGCTGATTCCCTTTGCCAATTTAAACCCTTATACCTGTTCGAATATGGCTGGGGAACTTCAGCGGCTTACTGAAAAATACGGGTTCCGGGGAATTAAAATGTATCCCACCTATCAGTATTTTTATCCCAATGACGCGATTGTCTATCCGCTCTATGCAAAGGCTCAGGAGCTGGGGCTTCCCATCTCATTTCATACCGGTTCATCGACCTTTGCCGGGGCAAAACTCAAGTACGGGGATCCGCTCTTCCTTGATGATGTGGCCGTCGATTTTCCGGACCTCGTCCTTCTTCAATGCCACTGCGGCCGGCCGATCTGGTATGAAAAGGCCCTTGCCGTTACCCGGCTGCATCCCAACATTCATATGGAAATATCGGGCCTTCCGCCGAAAAAATTGCTCGAGTATTTCCCCGGGTTTGAACGCCTTTCCGATAGGGTCGTCTATGGTTCGGACTGGCCCGGCGTGTCCAGCCTGATCGATAATGCGCAGGCCATCGAAAATCTTCCGATAGGAGCGGACGCCAAAAAGAAAATCTTGGGCGAAAACGCAGCCAAAATTCTGAAGATTGGCGTGTAGCACTCTTCATTTCAGCCACCATTTCAACAGCGCTGCGACCCGTGGTGTCAGCCGAGTGCGATTGTAAGCGTCGGCCACCTGCCGGATCGCTTCCGCCCGGGTCGGGTAAGGGTGAATGATAGCCGAAAGGTGTTTGAGCCCTAACCCATGGCTCATGGCAAGCGTCAATTCAGAAATCATATCGCCCGCGTCAAATGCCACGATGGTGGCGCCAATGATTTTATCCGTGCCTTTGCGGATGTGCACGCGGACCAGTCCGTTGGTATGACCTTCAAGAATCGATCGATCGACTTCCTGTAATTGCCTTGTGAAGGTTTCGACAGCGATCCCTTGTTCCCGGGCCTCTTTCTCGTACAGACCGACATGCGCAATTTCCGGCTCCGTGTAAGTGCACCACGGAATGGTCAGCGCACTAACCTTGGCGCGGCCAAGGAACAGGGCATTGCGAATGACAATGCGCGCCATGAAATCGGCCGCATGGGTGAATTGATAGGGCGAACAAATGTCCCCGGCCGCATAAATGTCGGGGTTGCTCGTTTGAAGCCGATCATTGACCTGTACGCCTTTTTTTGTGAACGTCACGCGAGCGTCTTCCAGCCCCATGTTCTCTACGTTGGGTGCGCGTCCCACAGCAACCAGGAGTTGATCTACGACTTCATCATAGATCTTTCCGTGGGAATCCACAGTCAGACGGATTTTGCCCCCATCGACCCTGGCCAGTTTCAACCCTTTGCCACAGCAAAGCAGCTTGACACCATCCTTGCGCATGGATTCCAAGACGATGCCGGATGCGTCCTTGTCTTCCCTGGGCAAAATGCCGTGCATGGTTTCGATTAGAAACACTTCCGAACCGAATCGTGCAAAAGCCTGGGCCATTTCACAGCCGATAGGCCCAGCGCCGATGATGGCCATCTTTTTAGGCAGTTCAGTCAGGGAAAAAACGGTTTCATTGGTCAGATACGCTACCTCATCCAACCCCTCAATGGGGGGCGCCGCTGCCCGTGCGCCGGTGGCAATAACCGCTTTTTTAAACTTCAGCTGACGGCCATGGACATCTATGGTTTCGGCATCGACAAACCGCCCGTTTCCTATAAACACATCGATCCCCATGTCGCTGAAGCGCTGGACGGAATCGTTGGGGGCGATGGACGTTCTCAGGCGACGCATACGTTCCATGACCTGGCTGAAATCAACCTTCACGCCGCCTGGAACCTGCACGCCGAACGCCGCGGCATCCCGCACAGCGGCGGCTACGCGGGCCGCACTGATTATGGCCTTGGACGGCACGCAGCCGACATTCAGGCAATCACCGCCCATCAGGTGACGTTCAACCAGGGCAACCTTTGCCCCCATGCCGGCAGCCCCGGCCGCACAGACAAGTCCTGCCGTTCCAGCACCGATGACAACCAAGTTGTAGCGGGACGCGGGGGTGGGGTTCTGCCAATCAGCCGGATGAACATGCGATGCCAGCTGTTGGTTATGCTTGTCCCACGGGGTTAATATAGGTTGATCACTTTCATCTTTTAACATTGGCATCCTCCTTAACCGGCTGCGCCGGGGGAAATAGGCTATAGGCAATAGGCGATAGAGGAACGCTGGAAACCCATAGCCCATCACCCATAGCCCATCTACTCATTCAATGACCAGTCATAATTCAGGTACTTGACCGAATACCCGCCCACCGAGAGAAAGTGACTATCAGCGGCGGCAAGGTATTGGCTGTAAAAGTTTGCAACGGCACGCTCGGTTTTGTCGAGTCCGGTAAATCCGGTGGCCGGTGCGTACCTGGCGATAAAGTCTTCTCCGTACCACTTAAAGATGGATGAGAAATAGACAACCTTTTTTTCGCGGTCAATGCGAAGACCGGCCGGGCTAACCAGATACCGCCAGGATTGGTCGTCAAGCTGTGCATCCAGTTTGTCGGCAAGGTAAGCCTCGCTGCGAAGGGGGGGGCATCCCTTGGCGGCACAGACCAGAACCATGTGGATACGGGGCTCGCTATACAGCTTGCGCAGAATGTCGTGTTCCAGATGATTCAAGGTGAGGGTCCTGCCGAACAGTCTTACAACCGGCTGATCCCAGGGTCCCTTCAAGAAGCTGCCGATATCCTTGATGCTCTTGACCGGATAGTGGTCAATAATCAGCTTCAGGGTGGCCGCGTTGTAGAGGTTGATCAAGAACGCCAGTCGCTGAGATTCCGTCCATGAGTTGAATTCTTCTTCCGGAACCCCGGCGGCGCTTTCCAGATAAGGGTCCAGTACCTTGGGGGCATTTTTAAGGCCGCTATAGTTCACGCGGCCATCCGTGACATATGCCTTCAAGACCTTATCATAGCGATCATACGTCTGGTCAAACACCTGCGCCGATACAACATTCGTCGAAATAGCCAACACCGCGGCCAAAAGAAACGCCGCCATGCCAGTGAGAAAAATCGCGTGTACAACTGTTTTCATGGGGGTGCCGGGATAACCCAAGTTGACCGCCTGGACTGCACCCATTGCCGGAGTCCGAATTGTAGCGATACATAACTGATCGATATTCGGTTTTTGTGTCATGGTTATCTTCCTTCCAATCGTCGATGTTCCGCTTCAAGTCGTGGATATGTTGAGCCTGTCAGACCCACTACCAGAAACATGCACGCTTTTGCGTGTATATTCGCCTAAGGTGAAAAATGGCTTTTACGCATCCCAGCATCCCAGCATCCCAGCATCCCAGCATCCGGCTTTGCCGGATTGGGCATATTCCTGTCCACCACGGGATTTATTTATGCTATTTGTCGCGGATACTCGCCACCTCCGGCCTGAATTTCCGGTTATAAAAGGCCAGCAGCTTTTTCATGGTGATCGGAAAAAGACCGAGCACCACGAATGAAATCAGAACCCCTGGTGACAGGATGCCGGACAAGGACTCAATCTTGGCCAGTTCTTTGCCGGCATTCACATAAACAACGGTCCCGGCAAGCATGCCGAGCTGCGACACCCAGAAAAAGGTGAACAGCCGCATGCGGGTAAGCCCCATGAGCAGGTTGATGACAAAAAACGGAAAAATCGGCACCAGACGAAGGGAAAAAAGATAAAATGCTCCTTCCTTTTCGATGCCGTCATTAATGGTCGTAAGTTTATCGCTGAATTTGTTCTGAATCCATTCCCGCAAGAGAAAGCGGGAGACAAAACAGGCCAGGGTGGCCCCGATGGTGCTGGCAAAGGAGACGACCACAGTTCCGACAATTAGACCGAACAGCCCGCCGCCTGCCAGCGTAAGCACCACGGCGCCGGGCAGCGACAGGGCGGCGACCGCGATGTAGATTCCCATGTAAGCGGCAATGACCATAAACCGATGCGACAGGTAGAGCGTGTGAAATTTTTCCTGCGACATCTTAATGTAGTCGAGGGAAAGGTATTGCCCGATGTCAAAATATCGGAAGGCGGCAATGCCAAGCGCAACGAGCCCGACCACGACAACCTTGCTGATCAGCGTCCTCTTTTTGTCCTGTGTCATTGCTTTTTATCCCTTTTGTAAAATTTGTCTCCTATAAAATGCCGCACCCCGCAGACAATATAAAACCTGCCATAGGCCAATACCTCAAGTTCGTAATCCCGACAAGCCCTGCCATAGAACATTGCCACCCATGCCAGGGTTTCCGATGCAGGGGGTGGTAAGCCGGGCAGTCACTTCTGGTGGTGTCAGCTCTTCGCCGGTCAGAAATCAGTGAAGATAGCCTATTCCTCGACCGAAATCCACAAGGTTGCCGGTAATATAGTTGTCCGGCAGAACGCGGTGATGCGGAATCCGTCTCTCCCTGCTGCGCCAACCAAGGCGCTACGCGCCATGCCTGGCGCACAAATAAAAAAAGGCAGGGTTTTTAACGACCCTGCCTTATTGTACCCGAATAGTTTGTCGAATTATTTTTTTATTCTCTTTATGCTGGCACCAATAATGCCGACTGAACCGAACCAAAAAAGAAGCAGGGTAGAAGGCTCTGGAACAACGGGTCCGTTCGAGCCTTGTCCATCTTCGGATGCCCGTACCAGCCAACTCGCATAGGAATCACCTTGATCACCGGGAAAAAAAACATTTTCCCATGGATTTGCTTCAGCACTGGAAGCTGAGTCGCCCGTATTATTATTATATAAAGTAGAAGAGAAAAGATAACTTGCTTTATAACCTCCAACGCCTGTTGGATTGTAAATCGGGTCTGGTATAATAAACCAATGCCAATCACCTGTAAGAACATCGGCTATATTAGTTTGTATTGTAGCCGTAGGCGGGAAACCGCCCAAGTCTTGATATTGGGTCAATGGAGATCCCATAAGGCTGAGTAAGTTAAGTATTCCATCAACGTCTGTTGTATTAGGATATGGGCTATTTATACCCGAGTGAAAAAAGAGGGTTTCAACTTCGGCAAGCGATGCATAGCGAAACCCATGCAAAGCAGCCCCGGGAACCAAGAGTCCTTGGACACTGCTATAGGATAATCCGGCAGTCTGGGTGAGATCAAGCCATTCAAGATTAGTTCCCTGGTCTAACGTCAGAAGCTTATCATTATTTACAAGAAAATCTTTCTCAATAAGAGCGGCACTTACATCATAAGGCAACCACAAGGATAGGAGAAGAACAAGGACAACACCCAGTTTGTTGGCTTTTCTAAGATACGCCTCACAGCACATAATACCCCTCCTTTTCTCTTCTAAGGCTGATTTACCCGTAAAAAGCGAAATTAGATTCGATTAAACTATGTATTGCATCCTGCTTGGTTGTGGAAAAAGCAAAAAATGTACCAACAAACTCTAAAATAAAATTATAATTTTATCAGTATGATGTGCACATATTGACCTAAACATCTCGTGAAAACATGTAATAAATGTAACAATAATATGAAATAAACTTCCCAGACCGCTATAAAGAAAAAGCAAAATCGCCCTATAATGAATAATATTTAAAATTGAATTGAGAATAATATCAAAAAAAGGGCTATGGGAAACCCCATAGCCCTTCGGTTCTTATGGAGCCGGCGGGCGGATTTGAACCGCCTACCTGCTGATTACGAATCAGCTGCTCTACCACCTGAGCTACGCCGGCCAAAGCGTGGGAAGCCTTGTAACATAGCGATTTACAAGCCGTCAAGGCGTTTTTCAACCATGGCTTAAATAAGACCCGAAATAGCCGCTATGAGCGCGGAAAAAAACAGGCGCTGAAAGACGTCACGTCGAAAGACAGTAAATCGAAGGCAAATCGCACACCCCTTCAGGGTGGTCAAAATGCCGTTAAGATATGGGACTCAATGTCCCGCTGTAGCTTGGACTGATAATAAGCGACCTGGCCCCCGTTGCCCATGATCATATCAAGTTGCCGAGTATGAAGGGTTAAATATCCTAAAATAGCAAGTCGAGCCTTTATGTACGCCTGCGACTCTTCCTGAATGCGGGCGCTTAGATGATCTTCACGGATTTTCACCCAAAACCCGTATTTTTCCAATATTTCGCCGATAAAAACCGTGCGGCAGATTCTTCGGTGAAAATCAGCGGCGCCCCCTTTGAACTGAAAACTGATGTAGTTTTCTCTTTTTCGGTCGCTGACAAGGGTCTCAAGCGTGGAAAAATGATACCCTAGCCTGGAATTGAGGCTGCAAAAATTCTTTGAGATCATAAAGAAGTTCTGCTCGGCGTACTTCGTTCGAACGCCGGTCACGAGAGACGGGTTGGTCGTGGATTGAAACATGACCGCCATCAGGCCCTTTCCATCGATAGCGGGCGGGCCGTCCCAGGGAACCGCGGCAAACCCGTCCCAGAAGGCAAGCATCGGCACAGAAGCGATGTTCTCAAGCTTCACGTATTTTCCGGTCACTTCCGTGGTAAAGCCGTCATCCAAATTCAACACCCACCATTGCATGGGAACGCGATAATAGAGTTGCTTGCCGGATCTTTCCGGAAAGCTGTGGTTTTTCCCGAAGCTGAACATCTCCATCACAGATTTTTCATGAATAAAGCGGGTAATATCATGAAAGGTTTGGCAGTTTTCGGCCGCAAATTCCCTGGCGTCCGGATCCAGCAGGTTCAGCGGCACAATCCATTCGGAAGCCTTTTTGAGAATATTATAGACCGGACTTCCGGTAATATCGGGGGCTGCCGTTTTGTCCTCCGTTAAGAGCGACTGAACACATCCCCGGTAGATTTTTTGGTTGTCCGCATCCACCGTCACCTGATCCCCCGGGTGCAACCGGCTCATGACATCTTCAAGCGCAAAAAGGGCCGGGATTCCAAATTCCCGGGCAACGCTGGCCAAATGGCCGGCCACGCCGCCCTGGGCCGTTACCACCGCGGCGGCCCGATTCAACAACGAGGCCCATGCAGGCAGCGCTTGTCGCGCAACAAGAACCGCCCCTTTCGGAAAGCTTAAGGCATCGGCCTGTTTTTCAACCGGGAACACCGTACCACAAGCTGCGCCGGGGCTAACCGTCACGCCGCCCTCGGCCAGAATCGGATACACATCCGCCGGCACCGTCTGTACAAAAGGCTTTTGTTCCGTCCGCTTCATCTGCTGAAGCGGACGGCATTGCAGCACAAAGATCTCCCCCCTGGCGTCAATCGCCCATTCGATATCCTGGGGATGGTTGTGATAGGATTCGAGCATCAGGGCCATTCTAGCCAGGGCTACCACCTGCGTATCGTCAAGAGACGGGCTGGTTGCCGCCGATGCCGACACCATTTCCCGGCAAAGCCCGGAATCGGTATCGCAACAGACGTATTTAATGTCCTTGGACCCTATTTCCCGCTGTAAAATGGCATGGGGCGAGGTTCTGGAAACGATAAACGAATCGCTGGGGGCGGTGCCATCCACCACCGTCTTGGGCAATCCCCAAACGGAATTGATCACGACCGCATCCCCATGGGCGCCTCCCACGGGGTTTTGGCTATACAGAACACCGCCGGCCACCGCATCGATCATTTCCATACATCCCACGGCCATGGGAACGTCTTCATCCCTGACCCCTTTGTGTAACCGGTAAATAATGGCATGAAGGTTGTACTTGCTGGCGACAACCTCCTTATAGGTCTCCGGAATATCTTCGCCGCCGACATTCAGCGCGGAATGATACTGGCCGGCATAGGAACTTCCCTCGGAATCTTCACCCAGCGCACTGCTTCTGACTGCAACCGCCTTATCTTTTCGGCCGCCTGCGGAAAATACTTCCCATGCCTCTTGAATTGCTTTCAGAAAATCCGAAGGCAGTTCGGCTTGACGAATCAATTGCCGAATGCGAACACTCAAGGTGTACAGCCCTTCCACATCTTCCACATTCGCAGATTGCACCAACCGGTTGATTTCGTCCCGAAGGCCGGTTGCCCGAATAAAGTACTCATACGCATAGGTCGTGATGGCAAAGCTGTCCGGCACATTGAGCCGAAGCTTGTTTTTTATCTCTCCGAGCATCGCCATCTTGTTGCCAACCAAATCGACCGAATGTCTATCCATCGCACTGACCGGCACCACGAGCATCGGTTCCGTGGGTATTTTTTTGACCGCCAGAATGCAAGCGATCTTTTCATTGATTTCTTTAAATCGGGAAAGAAGGGCCGGATATTTGGCGGACGCCAAACGATCAAGGCTCTGAATCATGCGCAACACGTTCACCGACACGCTCGTGCAGCGATCTCGAACAAAAGCCATGCCGAAATTTTGCTGCCGGTGAAGCGCCTGTTCGATGTCGGCCATCTTCTGCAACGCATCGTTGTTGGCATTAAGCAGAAGCTTGAAATGATGATAGCGATCCTTAAACGCGATACGAAGCGCCTCCGCCGCCTGCTCATCTTGGGGCGACGGGCCGGAGTGAAACAAACGGGACAAATAGGCTCGAAATCGGTTCATAGCCCCATCAAGACATTTGTGATTCAATGTACATAGTTCAGTATCGAGGCAAAAAAGGCTGAAGGGAATCACGCCCACCCTTCAGCCTTTTGCTCAACAGGTTGACCTCATCGGATCAATGCTCCAGTTTTAAGCCCCAGCCTTCAAACATAAACAACACGCTAAATCCGAACCAAAGGGTGTAAATAACATAAAAAACCAGTGAAAACGTCACCAAGCCCACACAGTTGGAGATTTTAACCGGTTCGATATGATAATAGTTGTAGGCCAGTTCGACCGCCTTTTTGATGGTCAGATCCACCATCTTGGCATCCTTGAATTTCTTCTGATGATTCAAGTCCTTGGCCAGAACTTTCAGCGCCTTATACCAGCCGTACACCACCACCCGCTCATCCATGCCGTATTTGGCGCGGATGGTCTTGCCGTCATTGTTATACATGCTTTGCGCGTCTGCAAGGCAATTATCCAGAATCTGCCCCATGGTGCCGTTCACGGCAACCTCGTTTCCGGTTGTCTTGACTTCGACGCCGGCCTTTTCAAACAGCAGGGCCGTTTCCGATGCACTCTTCTCATTGGTCATTGTCAGCGTGGCGGTTACCGGTGTGGCGGCATACTCGGCGGCTTTTTCCCGAACCATGGGAATATAATTGGCCGAATCCTTGGATATGGAGTTATATAAGGAGTCCAGATAATTCAACCCGTTTTGCTTGGTGTTGTTCGGACCAGGATAGATGGATGCAAACAAAAGACCCAGCACAACCGCGAACCCGATCAGCATCACAACCCCCGTGAAAAATTTCTGCTTATGTGCAATCATGAGTGCGCCCCCTCTCCTTTCAATACATTAATATTTTTGAAAAAGACGCCAAAGACCCATACGGCGAACAAAATGATGACAATAAAAAAGGCGTAAAATCCGATTCGTTCCAAGATCTTACAAACCTCTTGAGATAGCGGAAGATATTCTAAGTCCGCCAGTTTGGTCGGAAGCGCGAAAAACCGGTTCATAAAACCGGAAAGCACCGCCATCGCATAGAACCCCCGAATCGTAACACCGGAAACCACCTTGGTCGCCATGGAACCGACCTGAATACCGACCAGGGAGCCGAGCAGCATGCCGATGGCAAGGGTGTAAAAAATGAAGCCGTAGACCGCGTACTGTGCGATTCCGGCATAACCGGCCGTGAAAACGATCTGAAAGATATCCGTTCCCACTGTGGTCATGGACGAAACGCCCAGCACGTACACAAAGATCGGAAAGGTTAAAAACCCGCCGCCAACCCCCATGATACCGGCCGCAAGACCGACCAGCACACCGGAGAGAACCAAAAACACCCAGGAAATCTGACGTCCGTGCGGTGAAAGATCATAATCGAATTTAATCATCGGCGGAATGTTGATGGCCTGAAGCTTTTTGGGCAGGTTGCCCAGCTCGGCGCCTTCGCTCTTTTTGCCTTGACCGGCGTCCACGATGCCCTGTTTCCGAACCTTCAAAAAATCAATCAGGGCGTAAAAACCTAAAAACCCCAGCATCAACGCATAAATCGTTGTAATGAAGGCATCGCTCATCATGGGGTTGAACTCATAGATCACCCGGTTGATCACACCGCCCAGGGTCGCGCCGATGCCCGAGCCGATCAGGAAGACAAAGGCCAGTGCAACGGAGATGTTCCCGAGCTTCCGGTGCAACACGCTGCCCATGATGGCCTTGGCGAAGATATGGAACAAATCGGTGCCGACGGCCAGAATACCCTTGACGCCCGCGCTCATCAACGCCGGGGCAATAATAAAGCCGCCGCCCGCACCGATACACCCGGTAATGAGTCCCGCACAAACGCCGACCAGGATGGAGACAAAGAAAATCGTATTGGTATAAAAGGCCGGGCTGTAAGCTGTTTTGCCCCCGATAAAATCCGGCAGGCCGGCAGTGATCTGGTCGGCAAAGGCAATACCGCCCAAAAGGATCGGAAGCGTCAACAACCCGAGAATCACCAAGCGGCGTTTATCATGCAAAATCGTGTTCGATACATCCAACTCCCATTTGGCATGGGCTCTAGCACCCATCATCATGAATCGGCCCCACTCTTTAAAGAAATTCATTGTTCTGATACTCCTTTGCAATCATTAATGGTTCATATTCCATGAAGGGCGGCCTATCCCTGGTCCCTTCGTTCCTTCATCTGCAAAATCTTCTGTTCCTGAATCATTTTTTTTTTATAAGCGTCCTGAAGTTTGAAAAAAAGTTCATCAAAATCCACCGGCTTCATCAGGTAGTCAAAAGCTCCCTGTTCCATGCCTTCAATGGCGGCATCCATGCTGGCATGGCCGCTGAGAATAATGACTTCGGTCAGGGCCTTCGCAGCTTTGATGGTGCGCAACACCTCAAGACCGCTCATTCCCGGCATTTTGACATCCACAACCACCACATCAAACGGTTTTTCGGCAATCAGTTGAATCGCCTCCCGGCCGGAACCGGCGGTCTCGACATTCAACTGGCGTTTGACCAGGCGTTTCACCAGCGGATAAAGAAAATCCGGTTCATCGTCGACCAGCAAAACATTAAACCCTTCTGTCTTCATTGCTTCCGCCTTCCAATGATGGATTGAATTTTGCCGACCAGATCCTCAAAATTATACGGCTTTGACAGATAATCCGCGGCGCCGTAACGCTGCCCGTCCGCTGCGGCGGCCTGGCATCCGTGGCCGGTCAGAATCATCACGGGCAACTCCGGAACCATCATTTTAAAAACCTTAAGCACTTCAATGCCGTCGAGGCCTTCCATCTTGAAATCCACCACCGCGATATCCACATCCTGCTGCCGAAGAATTTTAATCGCCTCGGGCCCGTTGCCGGCCGTCATCACATCAAATTGTCTTTTGCGCAGGCGCTTGGCAAGCACTTGCACGAACCCTTCCTCATCATCCACCAGAAGAATTTTGACAGGACGACTCTGATTATTGTTGCCTGCGCTCATGCGATACTCCTAATCCGGCAAAGCCGGAAGCTGGGCGGCTGAACTGCTTGGCCGCCAACGACCTTCTCCAATGATCCACGCTTTTTCGTGCATGTTTCCGATATAGGACCTACGCATGACGTGTCGTAATCGCTTTCATGCGCGCTTCGATAATTTTTTGCTCCTGCTGGCGTCTTTTTTCAGCGGCTTCAACGATCTTTTCCGTGAAACTGTCAATGTCCGCCGGTTTCATCAGGTAATCAAAGGCGCCTCGTTTCATCCCCTCTATGGCGGAGCTCACCGTAGCGTGGCCCGTCAGCATAATTACTTCTACCAGGGGGAATTTCCGCTTGATTTCACCCAGGGTTTCAATGCCGTCCATTCCGGGCATCTTGACATCCAGCACCACCACTTCGATGCTGTTGGACGACGCTTCCAAAATTTCCAGCCCCTGCATGCCGCCGGTGGCTGTTTCAACACTGAAATCCCTTTTGCCGAGCCGCCGTTTCATGGCATCCAGAAAAGCCGTTTCGTCGTCTATTAACAAAATATTGGCTTTTGACATGTTTTACTCCTTTGTTGAGGGGGGTTGGGTTTGACTATCATCCGCATATAGTTCTTTTTTGGTGTCGCCGCATGGCAAATAGATATAAAAGCTGGTGCCGTCACCCACGGCGCTTTTCACTTTTATCTGGCCACCCATTCGATTGACAATGCCGTAACAGATGGAAAGCCCCAACCCGGTGCCTCTTCCCACCGCTTTGGTGGTAAAAAATGGGTCAAAGATTCTGGCAAGATTGGTTTCCGGAATGCCGGGGCCGTTATCTGCCACCTCGATCACCACATGACCATCTTCCAACCGTGTGCCGATTTGGATACGACCGCCCGACTTTTCCATGGCGTCCAAGGCATTATTAATCAGGTTGAGCATCACTTGCTGAATTTCGGTTTGGGATACATCGATCAGCGGCAACCCGTCGGTATATTGCGTTTCAATGACGACGTTATTGTATTTGGCATGCTGACTCGAAATACCAACCACTTCGTCGATCAGGCTATTGATCTGCACAACGGCCGTTCGATTTTCGCTTTTTCTGGCAAAGCTCAGAAGTTTTTGCGTAATATCACGGCACCGAATGCCTTGCGTGTTGATCTGTTTCAAGGCCCGCTTGAATTCGTCAAGGTTCTCGCTCTCCTGAAAGGTCTCTTCCGCCAGAAGATCGCCGATCCAGCCGGCTTCTTCCACCATAATCGCCACGGGGTTATTGATCTCATGAGCGATACCGGCCGCCAGTTCGCCCAGAGAGGCCAGCTTTCCGCTCTCGACGATCTGCTGATTCATCAGTTCCTTTTCCTTATCTTCCCGAATCAGGCGTCGCCTGACGACCCGGGATAAGACGATGCCGGATGCAATAATGGCAAAGCTGCCGAGAATCAGATTCAGAAAGGCGAAAAGCTGCGCTTTCCTCAAATCACTGAAGGCATCGCCGGAAAGTTGTTGCAGGATCAAAAACCAATCCCCGTTTTTAAGCGGCGCCGTAACATAGATGGTTTTAGTCCCGGTCAAATCCGATCGCTCATAAAAGTGAATCCGGTCTTTGACCGTATGCCCGTCTCCCTCGAGCAAGGCCATGTAGGAAGCCTTTCCGACCTTCACATCCGCCAGTGTTTCGGTCTGAAACTCGCCCTCCTTGTTCAGGATAAACGCAAACCCCGTCTTGCCGATGCGAAGGTTTTCCACCACCGTATTAAATGATCTGAAATCAATGGTGCTCCGCAAAATCCAAGGCTTTCCCCGCCGCTCCTTTCTCACGGTCACGATGAAATGGGGTAACCCCCGCAAGCCCAAAAACACATCGCTGACATAGGATGGACTGGAGATCGCGTTTTTAAACCATTGAGCCTCTGAATAATCGGCCCTGTCCAGCCGAAATGGACCGGCATAGGCGATTTGAATGCCGTTTTCATCTACAACGCCCAGATCCGAAAAAACGGGACCATACTCATCCTGCAGTCGTTGAAGCATCAACTGTAAATACACCTCATCGCTCAACTCCTCGAAGCTCCGGTTGACCGTAAAGAAGCGAATATTACTCAGTCGCTCTCTTAAAAAGGTATCGATATTCAGCGTGTGAATCTTGGCCAGGTTTTCCAACTGATTCCTGACTTTTTCATGATAAAAGACATGAGACTGGTAAAGCACGCTGCCGGTCAGAAACAGCAGCGGAAGAAAAGAGACAATCAAAAACGTATACAGAATTTTCCTGGATACCGGCGCATAATGAGGTTGGTTGTCGGCATTTACTGTCTTCATAAACGAGCATCCTTACCCTATCGTCAAACTGCATTGAAACCGGCATGGCCTGTTTGTGCTGTCGTGCTTTATACAGAAGCAAATACCGGGCCATATCGGCTAAATACGCCCTGTTATTTTTTGTTGTAACAGTTAACATATTGTAAAAATTATTTAAAAATTTGAATAAAACGGACAGAAACGCGGGTTGCCAAAGAAATCGACGCACGCGACCGGTATGCCTCAGCAACCGGCAGATGGGGGCTCCATCAGGGAAACAGGGCGGGAAATCTGGTTCCGCCGCGTTGCCTGATGGCCACCCATCTTCTATTGATATCATTTAAATTCTGTTGGTTATGTGAATGAAGGGCAATAAATGATATGCAATTAGGCGCATGGGTCGATCTTGGCGAGAACACTCATAACGCGATGAATGGCGAGGCGTTTTAGACCGGGTAATTTTACCCCGTAGGGTAATTTTGCCCCGTTTCGACAGCTGGAAGCAACCGAAGGTTTTGGCATTTGCTTCTCAACGTTTTTCGATCGATTCCCAAAATCCCGGCTGCCTTGGTTTTGTTCCCGTTCACGGAGGTTAAAACGCTTAAGATGTGATCAGCCTCCACCTCTGCAAGGGTTCGATGATCGGCGCTTCTATACCCGGTTCGGAAACTGTGGCGCATGTTCGGCGGCAAATCGGCCACGGTCAGTTCACGGCCATCAACAATCACCACCAGCCGCTGAATCAGGTTTTCAAGCTCCCGAACATTGCCCGGCCAATCGTAGGTTTTTAATAGTTGCAGAGCTTGATCCGAAAATACATGCGGCGGCCGATTCATCTCCCTGGCAAATTTATTCACCAGGTGGTTGACCAGAAGCAATATGTCATCTCCCCGTTCTCTGAGCGCTGGCACCGGAATGTCGATCACGTTCAACCGATAATACAGATCTTCCCTGAAAAGCCCCTTTTCAACCATGGTCTTTAAGTCTTTGTGTGAGGCCGCAATAATGCGGGTGTCCACCTTTCGAACATGACTATCGCCAACCAGCCGGATCTCCTTGAACTGAAGCACCCGCAACAGTTTCCCCTGCATGCTCAGGCTCGCATCCCCGATTTCATCCAAAAAGATGGTGCCGCTGTCGGCTATCTGAAAAAATCCGGCTCTGGTTTCCTTGGCACCCGTAAAAGCGCCTTTGACATGGCCGAACAATTCACTCTCCAGCAGCGTATCGGGAATGGCCGTACAGTTCACCGAAACAAACGGCGCCCGGGATCTGTCGCTGTTATAATGAATCGCGTGAGCGACCAGCTCTTTTCCGGTACCGCTTTCCCCGGATATCATCACGTTGACCGTCGTTTTCGCCGCTTTTTCAATCAGCCGGAATACGTTTTGAATGCCCTCACTCTCGCCGATAATGCCATGGGTGGTTTCAACAGCGGGTTCTCGTTGTGATTTGCGGCGGCGATCAAGCTTTTCGCGCATTCGCTGCACCGAGGACAACAGCTCCGTTTCAGTAAACGGTTTGACCAGATAGTCTTCGGCGCCGTCTTTGATGGCTTGAACCGCCGCCTCGACACTCGAAAACCCCGTGAGCATCATTTCCATGTCCTGGAAGTTTTCCTTGACGTAGCGCAGCAGGTCGATGCCGCTGATGACCGGCATGTCCAGCTCCGATATCACCAGGTCAAAGGTGCCGAACTCAAGCGCGCTGATCGCCTTTTCCACGCCGGCGCAAACCACCCCCTCATAGCCGGCATGGCCCAGCTTTTTCCGAATGTCTTCCAGCACATCACCGTCGTTTCCGACGATCAACACCTTATAATTGTTATAATTAATTTTTTTCAAGGCAACGCTTTGCTTTCGGTCGGCCGATCGGTGAACGGCCTTCTCTCGTTTATGTTACCCGGGATCGGGCCGGCCAACCGGCATCACTTGAAATCGAGTTGCACCGGGCAGTGGTCCGACCCCATAATATCCTTTAGAATCGAAGCCCCCACAACACGCTCATCGCTGTTCGGGTCCACGCAAAAATAGTCAATACGCCACCCGATATTCTTGGCACGCGCATTAAACCGGTAGCTCCACCAGGTATAGTTGTCGGGTTCCGAGTTGAATTTACGAAAGCTATCGATGAAACCGGCGCCGATAAAGTCATCCATCCAGGCACGCTCTTGCGGGGAATACCCCGGATTTTTTTCGTTTTCCTTGGGATTGGTCAGATCAATGGCCTTGTGAGCGACATTGAAATCGCCGCAGATCACTGTGGATTTTTCTTTTGCGCGCTCAGCGGCAAACCGATGCAATGCCGAATTAAACGCTATTTTGTAATCGATTCTCGTCAGGCCGTGCTGGGCATTGGGAAAATAGGCATTGATGAAATAAAAATCATCATATTCCAAGGTGATAACCCTGCCTTCGTCATCAGCACCCTCGCCATATAGCCCGTAAATCACTTTGAGCGGTGTAGACTTCGTATAAACGGCCACACCGGAATATCCCTTACGAACGGCACTGTGCCAATAGGAATGATAGCCGTCGATATTCAAGAGCGCTTCTGACAACTGATCCGGTTGAACCCGGGTCTCCTGAACCGCGAAAATGTCCGGGGATAGTGTTTTGACAATATCAACGAATCCCTTCTGCTCGATCGCGCGAATTCCATTAACATTCCAAGAAATAAAGGTCTTAACAAGGGTATGACGAGTGGCGATTTTCGGCGATTTTTTTCCCCCGGGCTCTCTGTTTTTTCCTCACCCGCGACGGTTGCGGATTTTTGTGGCATCTTGTCCCCTTCTTCATGTCAGGTTATCCATAAACCGTTACACCGCGGCGTCCCCGTTCGATCAGACCTGAAAGCCTTTCTTTAACAACGCGTTGATCTCCTCCGGATAGGCCATGCACACCGTTTCATTGTACAGGTTGCGAATGGCCCCGACATCCGGCGTGCCGAGCTTCTGATTGAAAAAAGTGCGGGGGGAAAACAGTAGGTGGAATCGATAATGATCATCGGCCTTCGCACCGGTGAAAAAGTTCATATTGAAGCTGTAAACCCCCATTTTATCGTATTCGGCAATCACTTTCCCAAGGCCGGTGGCAATGTCCAGAAGATCCCGTTCCTTAAGATCCAGTGTGCACCGAGCCTCTTCCACAACCGCCAGCACATCGCCGGCAACGCCCATCGGGGCAAAGGTACTCATCCAGTGGCTGCGTCCGATTTGGCCCAGATAGCGTTCACCCGATCTCTTCTCGGCCGCTATCAGATCCTCCCAAAAATTGGAACCGTGCTGACGTAAATAGCGTTCGGAGGCTTCCAGCTCCTGACGCATCAGATAGGGCGCCGACTGGGTTGAAAATATCTGCAAGTGGGGATGGATAATCGAGCTGCCGGACGGTGGCATGTAATTCCAGTTAATGATGTGATACACGGCTTCCGGATGGCCGGTGGCTTCGATGCGCCTGAAAAAGTCCAGGGCGAAGCCGAACGCGCCCGCCATCAGTTCGGGCTCAAAGGCCGTCATGGGAATATAATGGCGGGCACCGAAAGTGGCCACCGCGCCCAGGCTGTCATAGGGGGCGATATTCGGGAAAATCACCATATCGTCTTTTTGCATGCGGCCTTCCGGAATAAGCGCTTCTGGGAAAAAAGGCGTCACCTTCAGCACCTTGTCCGGGCAAAACGGGCACCAGGCTTCTGTTCCCGCAACAAGCGCCTCGAAATCCGGCTTTTCCCATTGCAGCTTCATAAAATGGCAGATCCTTGCGGTCCGGCCCGTCAGGGGGTCGATACGAATCTCGCTGGGTATCCGCCGAACAGCCCTATCCTCCTGGGGGTTCAGTACAACCGTCTCTTTTTTAATGGCCTCGAATTTCATAACCTCTCCTCATTTGAATGTGTCATAACCGTTTTATAAACCCTTCGGCTTCGGCTAAATAGACCTTCTTCAAAACGATGTTCATCGGCTAATCGTTTGCGCGAGCCTTGCCCTCCTTTCTACCCCAAAGTTCCTCACAAATACAAAGCTTTTCCCTTCATCAGCCGGCCGTGTTCATCAACGCGATCGTGGTATCCAGCATTCGGTGGGCATAGGACCATTCATTGTCAAACCATGCCAGGAGTTTAACCAGGGTACCGCCACTGACCCGCGTTTGTCCGCCATCCACCACCGCGGATCTTGAATCATGGTTGAAATCACATGAAGCAAGGGGCTCTTCGGTATAGCCAAGAATTCCGGAAAGCCTGCCCGTGCCGGCTTCTTTTAAAATTCCGTTCACCTGCGAAACCCGGGTGGGAGCTGAAACCACCACCGTAATATCCAGGGCGGACACATTGATGGTCGGCACCCGCATGGATACCGCCTGAAACCGTCCGGCCAGCTCGGGAAGGATTCGCTCGATTCCCTTGGCAAGTTCCGTATTCACGGGAATAATAGACTGGCCAGCGCATCGGGTGCGCCTTAAGTCCTGATGATGATAGGCATCGATCACGGGCTGGTCATTCATGATAGAATGAATGGTGGTGATAATACCGAACTCTATGCCAAGTGCGTCCTGAAGCACCTTGAGCACCGGTATGCTGCAGTTCGTGGTGCAGGACGCGTTGGATATAATGGTATGCCGGCTTGTAAGGATATCTTCGTTGACGCCGTAAACAATGGTGGCATCCACATCCTCTTCCGCCGGCTGGGAAAAAATCACCTTTTTGGCGCCGCTTTCAAGGTGCGCTTCCGCCTGCTTTCTTTTCACAAAAGAACCGGTGCACTCCAGCACGACATCAATGTTCAGTGCCCGCCACGGCAGCCGGTCGATATCCCGTTCATGAAATACCCGAATGGAATGATGGTTCACGCATAACGCATTCTCGAGAATTTCAACCTGTCCCGAAAACCGGCCATGGGTTGTATCATATTTGGTCAGGTGAGCGATGGTTGTGATGTCGGAAAGTTCATTGATGGCAACAATCTCAATTTCCCCGCAGTGGCGGGATTCATCAAGTGCCCGAAGAATGGACCGGCCGATTCTGCCATATCCGTTGATTGCAATTCTGTACGCCATGAATCTTATGTCTGTCTTGCTTTAAATTTGGGCGCCGACCCGACCCATAACTGCCATAAGCCGCCATTTTGAGGCATGCCGCAATGGTTTTTCGGCCGGCGATTTCTTTTATCTCCGATTGCCTGTGGTCTATTGTCATATTTTACACTGAAAATAAACCCATAGTTAGTGCCCGTCCCCACCGGTCCGGCGGGTAAGCTGTGCCTTATAAAGCGACGGAACGCTCAAACCGGGCCGGTTCAACCCCTCGCATGTCATCCAGGCATTGTGCCGGTCCCGGGCGCTGCCGCCCACCTCGACAGGCTGATCCCCATTTCGGTACAATCCGATGAAAAAGGCTTGTGGAAAATGTTCATGCATGGTCCCGGGTGTTTCCGAAGAGGTACTTTTATAATCATAGCTGCGGGCAAACTCGTTCGGCTTGTCGCATACATAGCATTCCATGCGCCGGGGTGCCCGTATGTTCCAAAAAACATTTCGAACGCCGGCATGCGGCAGCACGCTCAGGTCACCGCCGGGGCAAACGTAAAAGCCCCTCAAATTATCGAACAAGTTCTCGTAGGGGAAAAGGCCATGAAAATCAATGACGGCGTCCATGCCGTTGACCTTATCCCATCCTTCGTAGTGCACCTCGCTATCAGTGATCACATTGCCGGAAGCCCACATTTTCAAAGTGACCGGATGAACCAGCCTTGAAAAAAAATCCACCCGCTCCACCAAAACACCGTGGCTCTGGCCGATCGTGATGCCGGCGTGCCCGCTAACCCCCTGAAACTGTACCTCCCGGACCGTAAAATCCGCGCAATGACTAAAAATAATCCCTTGTGTCAAATCCTTAACAACAACATCCTGAACCCATCCGTCATAGGCATAACTGAACCACAACCCGCCCCAGAGATAATCCTGTTCTTTGGCGGTTCTCACCACCGCTCCCCTCTCATCCAAAAGCGCTTTATGATGACGGTATTCTCCGGGCCAATCACTTTCCAGACGCAGGTGCTCGATACCGACCCCCCTCACCCCGTCGAAAGAGAAAATACGCGGATGGTAGCGTAAGTGTTCGTTAAATCGTGCGGGTGTGGTAAAGCGAATCCTTTGATTATCGAGAATTTCTTCAATCTTTACGATTTTGGAAAGGGTGCGGGCCATGGCGCCGAAATTGTCCGTCTGATGATTCAGGAGGTTGAACGGATGCGTCAATTGGGCCGCGATATCCACTTTTTCCGGATCAGGGTGCAGGCTGTCGATCATGGGATCATGGAATTCCACCCGAACAAGTTGCCCCTTAGCCAGTCGTGAGCTATTCGAAACATGCACCACGGTTTGCCCTCTTAAGGCGCTATCGGTGTAAGTGGCCAATTCGCGCTTTTCCTCCGTGCCCATCACCGCCACAATCGTATAGCAGCGCGCCTCTTCAATGGCCGGCACGGTGCCCAGCCGGCGCACGGATTTCTGCGGCCCGGGCGCGCCGAGCCGGAGAATGGTTCCGGACTCCCCGCTGCCCGCCCCGCGAAGAATCACATGGTCACGCATAATTCTCAGAAACGGCATGTCCGCGCTTTGATGAACGGCATATCGACCCGCCGGCAAGAATACAACCCCGCCGCCAGCTGATCCCGCCGCATCAATGGCGGCCTGAATCGCTGCCGTATCATCTCTATCGTCATTCGGCACCGCGCCGAATGGATGGACCGTGACGTCAAACACGGGTGCCTGAACATTCGGAATGGGGGTGTCTCCCTCTGCATATCCGGCGCGGGAAAAATCGGGCAACCGATCGCCGGTAGGCCCGTTGGATTCATATTCCCGCCATACCGCTGGAATCCATTCCGCCTCACCACTGCCCGACGCGTCTGTTCTGGCGCTTTTTCCCGAACATCCCGAACAGAGTAACAGCGCGGATACCACCACGCTCGCGATCCCCCGCCATCGCATGCTTTCCCCTCTGATAAGACTCACCCTCACATCCTCCCACACCCTGAAATCAAACCGGCCAAACGCAGATTTTCGATCATCATAAAAGGCATACAGGCCGGCAACATGCCAAACCCGCGGATGAATGATCATATCCGGACCCCCTTGTCAATCCCGTGCAACATAATAAAACTCAATCCGGCAAAGCCGGATGCTGGGATGCTGGGATGCATAGAAGCCATCTTTCAGCTTCGGCAAATATACACGCAAAAGCGTGCATGTTTCTGGTAAAGGGCCTAAGGCCTTAACTGCAAAAACAGACAATGGCCGACAACCTGTCGCAGTTGGCGCGCTTCTTGCTTTGTTTAAAAGCTGAATCGTTACTGACGAGTATAAACAGTCGGGAAAAAAGCACCGATGTAAAAGAGCAAAGGGCGGTTACCATGGGCATTGATTTATACGGCATCATTGGCGGTCAACCCGGATTGTATACCAATAAATCCGTTTTCCCGGCAACCGGGTATGAGCGAAACAGCGCAGCGACCCTTTCTTCTCCTTCCAGTGCTGCCGGCAGCCCCGGGCCGTTTCATCAGCTTCTGGAAGAAAGGCTCAATAGCCAAACCCTGCGGACCATCAACCAACATACCACCCCATCCCGGCTCAGCGGGCCTGAATTATTCGCGCTTTCCCAAAGGATCAAGCTGCAACTGACTGACAGCTTGCTCAGAGCATTTGCCGAGGATGAATCGGACAATTCGGATTCATCTCCCATGATGAGCAACCCTTACGATATGTTCCCCCAAACCATGACCGGGCCGATATCGCCGTCAACGATTCGACAGGAGCCGTCAGAAAACCATACGCCCGCCCCTCATGATCTATCCGGTATCATCGACCGGGCAGCCGCCGCTTATAATATGGACCCCGATTTGATCACGGGCGTGATTCACGCGGAAAGCGGTTTTGATCCCAACGCCCTGTCGCCGAAAGGCGCCATGGGACTTATGCAGCTGATGCCGCAGACGGCAAATGAGCTCGGCGTGGCAGACCCCTTTGATCCGGTTGAGAACATCATGGGGGGCACACGCTATTTAAAGCGCCTGATGGATCGCTACCAAGGGGATATGTCATTGGCGCTCGCGGCGTACAACTGGGGAATGGGCAACCTGGAAAGCCGCGGGGACAGGCTGCCGGCTGAAACAAAACACTATGTCCGCAAAATCACCGATTTTTATCAGGAAAGAAAAACCGCCGCTGCTTAAGGTTCTCTTCAATTCGGCCGCCATCCTGATGATCATTCCGTCTCGAACGCTATCAGCGGTGTTGAATCGGTGTTGCGAAACAGCGGTTTTTGGGTTACTTTCCTGCATAGAAACATCTTGTCACCACCCAAGGAGCCGTTTTTAGCATGCACTACGAAGGGAACATGATCCGGCCGCCCAGTGAGGCCCATAGCATTTTGCTGCAAGCCACTGTGGGATGCTCTCACAATAAATGCACCTTTTGCGGCGCTTTCACTGGAGAGCGGTTTCGCATCAAACCGGATGAGATTATTTTTTCGGATATTGAATTTGCCGCCCAATATTGCCACCGCCAGCGCCGCGTCTTTATCTGTGACGGCGACGCGCTGATTCTTCCGCAACAACGCCTTCTTGCCATTCTAAAAAGAATAGAAACCCGTCTTCCCTGGGTCACCCGCGTGGGCGTATACGCCAACCCCAAGAGCATCAAGATGAAAACACCGTCTGAGCTATCCGAACTTAAGGCGCACGGACTGCGTATCGCGTACATGGGACTTGAAACCGGCGATGAGGTCACGATGAAAACTGTCCGCAAAGGCGTCACCGTTGATACCGCCATTGCCATGGGACAAAAAGTTCGGGCCGCAGGCATTAAATTATCCGTCACCGTATTGTTGGGCGTTGCCGGCCGCGAACGCTCTGAAATTCATGCGGTTGAAACCGGGCGGGCGCTGTCCGCTATAGATCCTGAGTATGTGGGCGCGCTGAGCCTCATGCTGATTCCGGGCACAGCGCTTTACCGGGATCACGAAGAAGGCCGATTCCCCCTGATCGAGCCAGACGAGATGCTTCGGGAGCTTCGCACCATGATCGCCCATACGAATATGACCCGGGGGCAATTTCATGCCAACCATGCCTCTAACTACCTGCCCATCAAGGCCAGACTGCCCAAGGACAAGCCGGAAACGCTGCAACTGATCGATGCCGCGCTGGCCGGAAAAATTCAGTTGCGACCCGAGTATCTCAGAGCCTTGTAGGTTTGTTCTGACGCTTGCCCGTGCATTTCAAGGTTTCTGCGCCGGCGTCAAAACTGTATCAAACGTCAATATAGTATTCTCCTCACAGGTTCAGGTGCTGCTATGATCTGATTGAGTTATCACAAAAGCGAGGCTTGCCCGGCCCGCTCATCCCCACCACATGCTCCGCCATGCTTGCGGCTTTGCCTTGGCCGACCATGGGGCAGACACGCGGCTTATTCAGGACTACCTTGGACACCGGAACATCCAGCACACTGTTAGATATGCGGCCACTAATCCGGCACGGTTTGAAAAGTTGTGGCGTTGAAGTCAGTTTTTGTTTTCCAGCCGTCTGTTTTTTTCCATGCGAGCATGTAAGACGCGGACAATTTCAATGCCTTCCGGTGTTTCTCGGTAATAAATGACGTAGTTATGAAACTGTTTAACGGGAAAGAACCGCAGGTCTTTTAATTTAGTTTTCGTTGTCCAATACGCTGTGCCGATACTTGGCATGGAGGCGATGGCTTCAAAGGTTTTTTCAGCAGCTTGTTAAGTCCGATCCGCTGCCTCAGGGTTGTCCCGCGCAATATAGACCCATATGTTAATCAAATCGTTTTCCGCTGCGGGCGTTATCAGGATTTTGGGCATTTGTTAACCCTGTTCTTTTTTGAGTAAGGCCCGCGCCTTTTTTTGCAAAGACGACAGGTCAAGGGGCGAGGATTTGCCACTTTCAATCCCTTCCATCAAGAGCCGGTCTATTTCTTCACAGTCATGTCTTATGAGGTCGCGCAAATAATCGCTGGCGCTTTGATACTCCCCTGTGTTGACGCGGGCTTCGACAAAGGCCCGAAGTTCGTCGGGCATCGAGACGTTCAGCGTTGCCATGGTGAAACCTCCTTATTGGCTGATTTTGTTCCCAATATAACATGAATGGCAAACTTTGCCAACAAAAACACTCGCCGAATCCGGGTTGAAGCAGTTCACAGGCAGCGAGTATTGGTATCGCCACGCTATCGTCCTTGCGGGATGCAGGACTCCGTCAAAGTCGCGCAAGTGTAAGAAATCAGAAGGCCACGAAATAGCGCTGACTTTTTGAGTTCGAATTTGTTAAGTTGCCTTTATGAGCAACTTAAAAATTTCGCCTTCAACCAGCCCACCCCGCTTTGTTTTACGTCCCGTCCGACGCGACGAGATGGATCGTTGGCGTACCTTGATGCGCCAGTACCACTATCTCGGCTTTGAGCGGATCGTAGGAAAATCCCTTTGCTATGTTGCCACCACTAATGAAACCCAATGGGTAGCCCTTCTTGGCTGGGGCTCTGCGGCACTTAAGTGTGCTGCCCGGGATCAATGGATTGGATGGGACCGGGCGTTGCAGTTCAAACGGTTGCATTTGATTGCCAACAATGTTCGTTTTTTGATCCTGCCCGATTGGCGCATCCCCAATTTGGCCTCACACCTATTGGCATTGAACCTCAAGCGCCTGAGCCAAGACTGGCAGCTTTACCATGGGCATCCCCTTTTGCTGGCAGAAACCTTTGTCGATAGTGCCCGCTTTGCCGGTACGTGCTACCGGGCCGCCGGTTGGCAAGTGCTCGGTTCAACGCAAGGCTATTCCAAAAGCAACAAGGGCTACTGGCATAACGGCCAACCAAAGCTTTTATTGGTGCGCCCTTTGGTGGCCGATGCCTCCCGGCATTTACGCGCCCCGTTTTTGACTTCTGTTGGCGCACCTGGAAAGGAGTGCACCGCGATGATCGACATCAATCAACTGCCCCTGCAAGGTCATGGTGGACTGATGGATCTGCTAAAAACTGTGGCCGACCCCCGAAAGCCACGCGGAGTGCGCCATCCGGTAGTCACTGTCGTGGCAATTGCCATCTGCGCCTCGCTGTCCGGAGCACGCAGTTTTACCGCCATCGCTGAATGGGCCGAAACGTTGAGCCGTGAGGCGCTGCGTAAGCTTGGCTCCAAACGGCCCAAACCACCCTCGGAACCCACCATCCGGCGCGTTTTACAGTCTCTGAATGCTGATCTGTGGGACTCCCAAATCGGCAATTGGATAGTGCAACACTGCCCTTTGGCCGGACGTGCGGTGGCCGCTGATGGCAAAACACTGCGCGGAGCCCATGATGCGGGCCAGCGACCTGTCCACCTGCTCAGCGCCATTTTGCACCAAGAGGCCCTGGTAATCGGCCAAATGGCTGTCAAAGAAAAAACCAACGAAATCCCCCAAATTGCCCGAACTTCTTGCGCCTCTGCCCCTGCAAGGTGCGGTCGTAACCGCCGATGCGCTGCACACTCAGCACGATACGGCCCGTTATATCGTAGAAAAAAAGCAGGCCGGTTACCTGTTTATTGTCAAAGAGAATCAACCCACTCTGCGCAATGACATCGCGACGCTGAATCTCAGCGCTTTTCCCCCCTGCACACACCACCACCGATAAAGCCCATGGCCGCTTGGAACTGCGCCATGTTTGGACCAGCACTGAACTTAATAATTATCTTGCTTTCCCGCATGTCGCACAATGTTTTTGCATCCAACGCGACATCACAAAATTGGTCAACGGCAAACACCACACCGAAACCAATTATGGCCAGTTTGCGCAATATAGCCATCTCGTTGCTGCGTATGGCGGGTGTCCGCTACATTGCGCCCGCCCTGCTACTTGCGCAAGACTTGGCCAAGGCGGCCTACGCCTCATCGGCGTTCCGGATTAACTTTGACGGGACCCTGCTTACAATCCTTACAGACTTGCAAATCGATTTAAACAAGTGTATCAACCCGACCTGAAAACCCGAATTCAATTCCCAACAAAGGAGAGACAAATCATGACGCAAGGTTCGCAGTGCAGTTTGGACGATATATGTATCAACACCATCCGGACCCTATCCATGGATGCGGTTCAGGCGGCCAATTCCGGCCACCCGGGCGCTCCCATGGGGATGGCGGCTGCTGCGTACACCCTGTGGACCCGGTTCTTGAAACATAACCCGAAAAATCCCCAATGGCAGGATCGGGACCGGTTTGTCTTGTCCGGCGGGCATGCGTCCATGCTGCTGTACAGCCTGCTGCATCTGACCGGATATGACCTGAGCCTCGATGACATTAAAAATTTCCGCCAGTGGGGCAGTAAAACCCCCGGACATCCGGAATACGGGCATACACCGGGCGTTGAAACCACGACGGGTCCTCTGGGACAGGGCTTTGCCAACGCCGTGGGCATGGCCATGGCCGAACGCCATCTGGCCGCACGGTTCAACCGGCCCGGTTATGACATCGTGGATCATTTTACCTATGTCATGTGCGGCGACGGCGATCTGATGGAAGGGGTGTCCGCGGAAGCCGCTTCCCTGGCAGGACACCTGGGGCTGGGAAAACTGATCTGTATTTATGATGACAATGAAATTTCCATTGAAGGCAGCACGGATATCGCGTTTACCGAAAATGTGGGCGCGCGGTTTAGCGCCTATCAGTGGCAGGTCATCGACGTGGCGGATGGAAATGATGTGGCCGCAATTTCGGCCGCGATTCAAGCGGCGCGTGCCGATGGGGACCGACCCTCCCTCATTGTGGCGCACACCCACATCGCATTCGGCAGCCCCAACAAGCAGGATACGGCCGATGCGCACGGCGCCCCGCTGGGTGCTGAAGAGATTTGCCTGACCAAAAAAAATCTGGGATGCCCTGAAAATGAGTCTTTCTGCGTTCCGGACATGGCGATCGGGGTATTTCAAAAAGCGATTGAAGCCGGACAAGCGGCGGAAGCGGCCTGGATGGAAAAGCTTGCTTCATTTAAAAAAGAGTATCCGGCGCAGGCCGCTGAATTGACCAACAGCATGAGCGGCGTTCTGCCGGCTGAATGGGATGCCGATATTCCCGTTTTTTCGGGAGACCCGGTCGCCACGCGCGGCGCATCGGGAAAGGTGCTGAACGCGGTCGCGGGCAAGGTGGCGACGCTGATGGGCGGCTCCGCGGATCTGGCCCCGTCCAACAAAACGGAAATCGCAGCCTCTCATGATTTTCAAAAAGGCCGCTATGACGGCCGCAATATTCGCTTCGGGGTTCGGGAGCATGCCATGGGCGCCATTCTTTCCGGCATGGCCCTTCACAAGGGCATTCGGCCCTATGGCGCAACCTTCCTCGTTTTTGCCGATTATATGCGGCCGGCCATTCGCATGGCGGCATTAATGAAACTGCCGACGCTCTATATCTTCACGCATGATTCCATTGCCGTCGGCGAAGACGGACCGACGCACCAGCCGGTGGAACATCTGGCCTCTCTGCGATGCATTCCGGGACTCACCGTAATTCGGCCCGCGGACGCCAATGAAACTGCGGCCGCCTGGCGGCAAGCAATTCAACATAAGGACGGCCCGGTGGCGCTGATTCTGAGCCGCCAGAAATTGCCGGTGCTCCCGGCGATGGCCTGCGGTAAAAACTGCCTGGGCAACGGCGCTTATATTTTATCCGATTGCCAGGGGACTCCCGATATGATTCTCATCGGCACCGGCGCGGAAGTTCATTTGGCATTAGGTGCTCAAAAGGTGCTGGCCGATCGAAACATCCCCGCGCGCGTGGTGAACATGCCCAGTTGGGAATTATTTGAAAAAATGCCGGAAGACTATAAGGGCAGCGTGTTTCCATCTGACGGAAAGCCCCGGCTGGTGGTGGAAGCCGGCTCTCCCATGGGCTGGGAACGTTACATCGGTACTCATGGCGGAATGGTGACCATGAACGGCTTCGGCGCATCGGCACCGGGCAGCACCGTTCTTGCGAAATTCGGCTTTACCGTGGACCATGTTGTCCAAAATGCGCTGAATTTAATAAAAAGATAATACGGCTGGGCAGCTTGGCGGCTGGGCGGCTGGGCAGCAAAACGATTGCAGCAACCGCCGTTCAGCTGCCAAGCCGCCCAGCAAAAACAGGAGTGATACCATGGATTTTAAACTGATGCTCACGACCTTCGGCCTCGTCTTTCTGGCCGAATTGGGGGATAAAACACAGTTGGCCGCATTTTGCCTCTCCGCCCATTGTGATTCAAAAGTATCCGTTTTTTTGGGATCGGCAACGGCGCTGGTGGTAACCTCTTTGCTGGCCGTGCTTCTAGGAGACATTGTCGCCCGTTATGTATCGCCACAGATGATTAAAATCGGCGCAGGCGTATTTTTCATTATCGTGGGACTGTGGACGGTTTTTACACCTGCCAGCGCGGCCTGCTCCTTATAGCAGGCCATTCGCACTCAAGCCAGCAAGCGCTTCACCGCATCTATCGTTTCCGCCCTTCCGGTGGAAGAAAGCAGTCCGAGGATCGACTTAAAAGAGGCCCGGAGAATGGCCGTTTTCGGCCTCGGAGACGATAGTTGCGCCTCAATGGTCCTGATATCCGCGATCAGCTCAGATAAGGCATCAAAGCCAAACCCGCCCTTTTCCATCTGTTGCTTGATACCGGCGACGACAAACTCGACGCTCAAGCGGGCATCGGCTTCAAGGAGCGCACCGGACCCAAGCCCTGAAACAACCGCGGCACCCGCCTTTTCGTCGGCCCCCATGGCCCGAAACGCATCAATACCACTCTGCGTCAACCCGATGTCGCCGGCAAGGGTTCGCACTTCCGCCCACCCTTCGGCCATGATGTTCTCCGCCGCGCGCGTCGCAACGTTTCGATCCAAACCGATTCGCTCACCGATTTCGAACATGGAGACTTTAGATGAGACGTTGCCTGACGCAACGTCAAACAACGTATTGAAGAATTGGAAGGTTGATTCGTCCCAGGTATCCGGAAGGTTAATCGTTCCCATTCAGCTTTTCCCGCAGTTTTCCGGAGCATTTAAAGGTAACCACTTTTCGCGGCGCCAGCATCATTTCGTCCCCAGTAGCCGGATTTCGTCCCCTGCGCGACTTTTTCTGATTGACACAAAATTTACCGAAACCACTGATCAGCACATCCTCTCCCCGGCCCAATGTCCGTTTGATGATCTCAAGAAGCGTTTCAACCGCTTCCGAACTCTTTTTCCTCGTCATTCCCAGCTCTTCCGGAATCACATCAATGATGTTGGCTTTTGTCAGGGTCATATCCGAACTACTCCTTATTATTGGGAAAAAGTTCATAAAAGGGGCTATTTTCTTCGGGACGTTATGCCAATACCCGCTTGTTGTCAAGAAATTATGTGTGTTATCAACGAATTCGACTCAAAGCGAGGCCAAGCCACCCTGATTCTCATCGGGTTATCGTAACAAACCGCCCGGGCAAACGCTTTCATGGGCCTTTTCTTTACAGAAATATTCGGCTTACCCCTTGTAAAAATACGTGAACAACACTAGAGTAAAGACTTGATATAACGATCTTGCGGATGAGCACCCGCAGCGTCACAAGTGGTTTAACCCCCCGGGCAGGAGCTTTTTTAATGCCGAAAAAATTGAACCTCTTTGCAGACATCTGCCGGTTGATGACGGATTCCAAAAGCCCCCAAAAAACACTAGAAACCATCGTCATGCTGGTTGCCGGCCGGCTCGGAATCGATGTCTGTTCCGTTTATCTGTTTGATGAACATCGGAAGCATCTGGTGTTAAGGGCCACCTACGGGCTGAACGCCGCTGCCGTGGAAACCATTCGAATGAGTCCCCAAGAAGGGTTGACCGGCCTGGTGGTGGAGCATCAGGAACCGGTGCTGGTTGTGAACCCCCAGACACATCCTCGGTTTAAATTTTTTGAAAACAGCGGGGAGGAAGTATATAAGATTTTTTTTGGACTCCCGCTGGTATATCATCAACAATCCCTGGGGGTGATTGTTTTTCAGTCGCTCAATGAAACCGCCATATCCGAAACCGATATTCCCCTTTTCACGTCCATCGCCAGTCAAATCGCCGCCACGGTCGCCTACACCGGTCTTTTGGAAAATCTTGCCAAGGAGCGCACGCAACGCGAAAATTTGGAGAACAAGCTGAAAGTCGCCGACCCGCTGCCCCCCGTTTCCCGTGCCAAAAAAACAATCCTTCGCGGTATTCCGGTCTGCGCCGGCTTTGCCGAGGGCCATGCTCACTATCTGCCGGAGGGGATCGGGTTTGATCAAGTCGCCTGCACGCGGGGCGGCGGCATCAAGTCGGAGAAGAAGCGATTGGAGATCGCGCTTAGCCGAACCCTGGAGGAGATGAAAACCTTAATCGCGCAACTGGACCAACTGCCACCGGAAGAAACCGCTATTTTCGAAAGCCACTTAATGGTGATCAACGACCCGAGCTTCAAGAAAAGGATCGCCCACGAAATTGAAACCGGTTCTTGCGCCGAATATGCGTTAAAACAGGTAGTTGAAAAGTTAATGGCTCAATTTATGAGCATCGAGGACCCTTATCTTAAAGAAAGAAGCGCGGATATCGAGGACATCGGCAAGCGGGTGCTTCGAAACCTGATTGGCGCTGAAACTCTCCGTATCGGCGCCCTCTCGGAAGACACCATTCTGGTTGCCTCCGATATTTCGGCGGTGGATCTGATCACGTTATTGCAACCCAAATTAAAGGGCATTGCTCTATCCAGGGGCGGGCGAACCTCGCATGCCGCCATTCTCTCAAAATCATTTGAAATCCCCATGGTCATCGGCCTTTCAGAGATTCTTGAAACCATCAAGGAAAATGACTTTCTGATTCTCGACGGCACTTCCGGTCTGCTGTTCAAGGAACCCACGGAAGAAATCGTAAAAGAATATCAGCGTCTCAAAGCGGAAAAAGAGCAGGATAACCGCCAACTGGACTCGCTACGCGAACTTCCGGCCATCACCCGCGACGGCAGAACGGTTCCTCTGGACGTCAATATCGGGTTGCTCTCGGATACGGAACTGGTTAAAAAATACGGAGGGGATCATATCGGTCTGTATCGAACGGAATTTCCCTTTCTAGCCCGCAAAAGCTTTCCGACAGAAATGGAGCAGGCCGAACTCTATGCACGGGTATTGACTCAGGTAAACGGAAAATCCCTGACCATTCGCACCCTGGATGTGGGGGGCGATAAATTTCTTTCTTATCTCGACTATCCGAAAGAGCAAAACCCCTATCTCGGATGGCGCTCAATCCGCGTGTGCCTAGAGATGGAAGAAATATTCAGGCCCCAGATACGCGCCATTTTGCGCACCTCCGCCCACGGCCCCGTTAAACTGCTTTTTCCAATGGTTTGTTCCCTTAAAGAGGCGGACCAAATTCTGCAAATCGTGGAAGCGGAAAAAAACACACTGGCGGCGATGAATGTCCCTTTTGACCCGCGCATTCCCATCGGCACCATGATTGAAGTGCCGGCCGCCGCGGTCATTATCAAGCATCTTCTGACCCGGTTCGATTTTGCCAGCATCGGAACCAATGACCTCATTCAGTACACACTCGCGGTCGACCGCAACAACCCCAAGGTCGCTCATCTTTATAATCCACTTCATCCGGCGGTGCTTTCCTTAATCAACACGGTCATTCAGGCATGCACGGATGCCGGCAAGGAAATCAGCATTTGCGGGGAAGCGGCCGCCAATCCGAAATGCGCGTTTCTCTTTGCCGCAATGGGGGCCAATCGGCTGAGCATGAGCCCTTCGGCCATCCCGATGATCAAGAAGCTGATTCGCGAGATGGATTATTCAAATGCGCAGGTCGTGCTCTCAACCGTTCTGCAAATGGGCAGCGAAGAGGACATCGGCGTCTACATGGATCAGGCGATGAATGACATCGAGGTTCATCACGCCTAGCCGGTCAAAATCGACCGTTTCCAATAAATAAGGAGAAATTAAATGGTTATCGGAACAGAAAAAGAGGTGATCCCCATCATCATGAACAACCCGGAAGTAAAAAATGCCGTCATGAAAGTGCTGATCGGACCCAAGGAAGGCTGGGGGGATTATGTCATGCGCGTCCTTGAATTGGGAAAAGACGGGTATACCCCCAAGCACGTTCATGCCTGGCCGCATATCAATTATGTGATAGAAGGCAAAGGGGTGCTGCACATGGACGGTACGGACACGCCGGTGGAAGCGGGCGCCTATGCCTATGTGCCGGCGGATAGCCTGCACCAGTACAAGAATATCGGCGAGGGGGTCTTTCGTTTTATCTGTATCGTCCCCAAAGAAGGGCATATGGCATAAGATAAGCGTTGAAGATGGGCGGCAGGGGATGGCCTGCGGCCAACGGATAACGGATAAAGGAGACAAACACCATGGAACTTAAAACCGTAACAATCAACAACCCGAAAGGATTGAACCTGATTTTAGGTCAATCACATTTTATCAAGACAGTGGAAGATATTTATGAAGCCATGGTCAATGCGGTGCCCGGTGTCAAATTCGGCATCGCCTTTTGTGAAGCCTCCGACGCGCGACTTGTAAGATACGCGGGAACCGATGACGAACTGGTGGCGCTGGCGCGGGAAAATGCGTTCAGCCTGTCGGCCGGTCACAGTTTTATCGTGTTCATGAAAGATATTTTCCCCATTAACGTGCTCAACGCCGTGAAAGCCGTTCCCGAAGTGTGCCGTATCTTCTGCGCCACGGCAAACCCGCTGGAAGTTATCATTGCGCAAACCGCACAGGGGCGCGGCATTATGGGCGTCATTGACGGATTTTCCGCCGCCGGTATTGAAACCGATGAAGATATCGGCAAACGCAAACAACTGCTGCGCACCATCGGCTATAAACAATGAGGGTTTCCCCGGACATCAGATCAAACGGAAAAAATCAAAAAGGGAGAAAGATCATGGACACCCTGTTATGGCAACCATCGGCCGATCAAATTAAACAAACCAATATGTTTCGTTTCATGACCCTCGTTAATGAAAAATACGGTCGGCATTTTACCGATTATAGCGGCCTTTACGACTGGTCCATACGGAATATATCCGATTTCTGGGCAACTTTTTGGGAGTTTGCGCCCATCAATTTCTCCACCCCCTACACGCAGGTGATCGATGATGTCAAGAAAATGCCGGGAGCCAAATGGTTTTCGGGAGCCCGGTTGAATTTTGCGGAAAACCTGCTGCGGTATCGGGATGATCAAACCGCCCTTATTTTTAAGGGTGAGGACCAACCCGCGACACGAATGAGCTATGCGGCCTTGTATGATGAGGTGGCGCGCCTGGCAAAGGCCATGAAGGACTGCGGCGTCGTCGCCGGAGATCGGGTGGTGGGATTCCTGCCGAACATGCCCCAGGCCATCATTGCCATGCTGGCGGCCACGAGCATGGGCGCCGTTTGGTCATCTTGCTCACCGGACTTCGGCATTAAAGGCGTGCTGGACCGGTTCGGTCAGATTCGGCCGAAAATTCTCTTCACGGCCAACGGATATTCCTTTAAGGGCAAAAAAATCGACTCACTCGGCCGCATTGCCGACATTCTTAAGGCGCTTCCCTCCATCGAAAAGGTGGTGGTGGTACCCTACACGGAAGCGTCCGCCGATATCCGTCGAGTGCCCCATGCGGTTCATTATCGCGACTTTCTTTCCGATCAAAGCGAGCTTGCAATCCCATTTGCCCAGCTTCCCTTCGATCACCCCCTTTATATCATGTATTCCTCCGGAACGACGGGGCTACCCAAATGCATGGTTCAATGCGCGGGCGGCATTCTGATTCATCACATGAAAGAATTGATGCTTCACACGGATCTGAAACGCCGGGACACGATTTTCTATTTCACAACCTGCGGCTGGATGATGTGGAATTGGCTTACCAGCGCCCTTTCCGTGGGCGCGACGCTCGTGCTTTTTGACGGAAATCCGTTTCACCCCCATTCGGGCGCGTTATGGGAAATGGCGCAGACGGAGAAGGTGACCGTATTCGGCACCAGTGCCGGTTATCTTTCAGCGCTGAAAAAAACGGGGGTTTTACCGGGAAAGACCTATGATCTTTCACCCCTTCGGGCGATTCTTTCGACGGGCTCTCCGCTTTCCATGGATGGATTTGAATTTGTCTATGAACACATCAAGCAGGATTTGCAACTGGCCTCCATTTCGGGCGGGACGGATTTAAACGGTTGCTTTGCCTTGGGAAATCCCATGGGACCGGTCTATGCCGGAGAATTGCAATGCCGGGGGCTTGCCATGAAAGTAGAAGCCTTTGATGAGGACGGCACCCCCGTCACCAACCGGCAGGGGGAATTGGTCTGTTCAGCCCCCTTTCCCTCCATGCCGATTTATTTCTGGGATGATCCGGACGGCGAAAAATACCATCGCGCGTATTTCGATGTTTATCCCGGTATCTGGCGGCACGGGGATTATATTGAAATCAATGACCACGGGGGGGTGACCATTTACGGCCGCTCGGACGCCACCCTCAACCCGGGCGGCGTTCGAATCGGCACAGCGGACATATACCGGCAGGTGGAACAGCTTGATGAAATCGCAGACAGCGTCGTTATCGGACAACCCTGGAAAGACGATGTCCGCGTGGTGCTTTTTGTCAAACTGACGACGGATGCCGTGCTGGACGATGCCTTAAAAAAGAAAATCATCGCCACCATTCGAGATAATGTGTCTCCGCGTCATGTGCCATCCAAAATCATTCAGGTACCGGATATTCCTTATACGCTGAATATGAAAAAGGTTGAACTGGCAGTCCGCCAGGTCGTCCTGGGGCAACCGGTTAAAAACAAGGCCGCCTTGAGCAACCCGCAAGTTCTTGACCATTTTGCAAACATCGAAGCGCTTCAAATGGACTGACCGGCCTTCAGGTTTTCAAAGCACTGTCCAGCGCGCCATGCAAGGTTTTCACCGCCAATTGAATGCAATGATGCTTTTGAACGGGGATCTCCTGGAGCACCTTGAACACATCCCCATCGTTAATCAAGCGGGCCTGTTTCAGGGTCTTTCCCCTGACAATATCGCCCAGGGCCATGGCCGCACTGATCGCACCGGCACAACCGAGCACAAGAAATCTCACATCGGTGATAACCCCATTCGCCAATTTGAGATAAACGGTCATGCTGTCGCCGCAGGTGCCGGTCAATTCCGCCGTCAAGTCCGCATCGGGCAACACGCCCCAATACGGTTTGTCCGTATAATACTTTATCGCCACATCCGAATAACCGGCTTTTGAAGCGCCCCGCCCCTCATCCTCATCACAGTGCAATCCCTCATTCGGGCCATGTACATCAAAAATTTGGTTCATGCTTATTCCAGCTCAGACTTTCAGATTTCAATATTAATGAATCGGTTATCCGCGGCCACAGCAACTGCCGGGGCCGGCGCAACCCGCATGGTCCGGCGAAGCGCCGCAACAGGTGGTATCACCGGCGCCCGGCAACCGACCGCCGCTCACGGGTCCTGAGGCGCCAGAATGCGCGGAAAGCAGCTTTTGCAGTCGATCACTACCGCAATCCTTGCACCGCGGTGTTTCCGAGTTTCCCAGCACCAGTAATTCAAAAGATTTTCCGCATTCCATGCACAAATACTCGTATAACGGCATAAAACACCTTCTTTTTCCGGTTTCGCCAAAAGCGCCAAGCTGTCAGCCATCAGTCAAACCCCCTTATCCAAAACAGGCACGAAAAAGCATCTATCATTGGAAAGGGGTGTTTGCCGCCAAGCAGACTGGCCGCCCGGCTTCCGGCAGATTTTAAATGGGCCGGATCATTACATCTCGTAGCCTTCCGCATTGGGCGCATCGGCAACTGTCAACTTTCCCGCTTTAAACTGGGAAAGCGCCTCTTTTACCGTGCCGGTTGCATTTTGTACAACCTTTATCTCAGCAGCCGACAATGCTTTAAACGCATTGGGGCCACAATAACCGGTTAACAAAACCGTGGCGCCCTTTTCGCAAACCATGCTGGCCGCCTGAATGCCCGCGCCCTTAAAGGCATTTATATTGTCTTTATTATCAAGAACTTCATACGCCAGGGTATCCGCATCCACAATCAGAATATACGCTGCCCTTCCAAACCGGGGATCCACCGCGGCATTCAGATCGGTGCCTGATGAGGTGACTGCAATTTTCATGAATTTCTCCTTCAAACCGTTATCAGCCGGCAGCTCGCCCGCCGCCGCAGACTTGATCTTCCGCGATTAACGGAAGTTTACCCGAAATGAGATCCTCCACGACGGGGCGAATCAACGGACGCTCCGCGTCATGATAGACATCGATGCCCACCTGCTGAAACCCCATCAACGGCCGCAACCCGATCCCACCGACAACCAATGCCGTTACCTGGTTGGATGCCAGCAAGTTCACCGGAACCATGCAACCGCCCTGCACATGCGCCTGATTCTGCAAGGTGGTCACCTCTTTGATCTGTCCATTTTCCACATCGATCAAAGTGAACACGTCACAGTGACCGAAATGGCCCGCGCGCTGCCCATCCAACCCGCCTTCGTTTAACGATGGCACCGCAATTCTTCCTTTTTGCATTTTGTTTTTCTCCTTTAGCCGGTTTCACCGGTCGCTTGTAGCCGTCAGCCGCTCGCCATTGGCCGTGCTGAATAGCTAATTTATTATTATCATTGTTAGATATATTCTTTTTTGCTGCATGTGTTTGATAAATTGTTATCGCAAAATCCCGGCCATGTGAACCCCGATCGCTTCCCATATTCGGCGAATGACATGGCTGATCTCGGATGCGGCATCGTACTCAAGAACCGTTTGCTCCTGAACCATGGCGCGAATCATAACCGGGTCAAACGGAATGGCCTCAAGGACCTTGATACCCATCTCAGCCGCCAGGGTCTCAATCGCCAGCGTCTTCTCCGGATTCAGATCATATTTATTGACGCACAAAAGGGCCGGCACTTTAAAATGCGCCGCCAACTGAGCCACCCGCTCCATATCATGCAGTCCGGAAACAGTTGGCTCCGTAACAATCAAGACAGCCGTTGCACCGCCAATGGACGCAATCACCGGGCAACCGACGCCGGGCGGACCATCGGTAATGATCAGGTTCCGATCCTGCTTTTCGGCAAGCTGCTTGGCTTCTTTTCGAACAAGCGACACCAGTTTTCCGGAATTTTCCTCGGCAATACCAAGCCGTGCATGCACCATCGGGCCGAAGCGCGTGTCCGAAAGAAACCATTCCCCACAAACCTTCTCCTTGAATTCGATCGCGCTTTCCGGGCAAAGCCACACACACACCCCGCATCCTTCGCAGCTGATCTCATCGACTTCAAATGTCTCCAGAATCGCATCAAATCGGCATTTTTCGCGGCAAAGGCCGCATTGCGAACAAAGGGAAGGGGTGATCTCTGCCACCCCGCCGCTTTGAAAGTCATTTCTTTCAAGTATCCGTGGTGAGGCCAGCAGGTGAAGATCCGCCGCATCCACATCCGCGTCACAAAGCACCGCGTTATCCGCCAACGCGGCAAACGCCGCGGTCAGGCTGGTTTTTCCGGTTCCGCCTTTTCCGCTGATGACAACGAGTTCTTTCATCAGACCCCCCCCTTCCCCTGAATGATGGATTCAATCTGTTTGAATAATGCTGAAAATTTATCCTTCCACTCCGGGAGGGCCTCCACTATCGGTAACCCTTTCGAGTAGGCGACCGCAATTCGCCGATCAAAAGGGATTTCCATCAAAATCGGTATATTTTCTTCCTTCGCATAGGTATGCACCTGCGAATCCCCCATATCGGATCGGTTGATCACCAGACCATGGCGCAGCCCCAACAACTTAACGGCCTCCACCGCCAATTTCAGATCGTGAAGACCGAATGGCGTCGGTTCGGTAACCATCAACACAAAGTCCGTCCCCTTCACCGCGGCGATTACCGGACAGGATGTACCGGGCGGCGCATCGATAATATTGGGCATATCGAGCCGCACCCGCTCCCGAACGGCCCGGATCAACGGTGGCGACATGGCCTCACCGATCCGCAATTTTCCATGAACAAATTCGATGCCGTTGCTATGACCGGATTGAATCACACCAACGGGTCTGGCCCCTTCGGAGACGGCGTTTTCCGGGCAAATCTCCATACAACCGCCGCACCCGTGGCACAGCTCCGGAAAGGTCAAAATCACCTTACCCATCACCGCAATGGCGTTAAAGCGGCAAATTTCCGCGCATTTGCCGCACCGCGTGCAGGCCTTGTCATCGATTTCCGGTATGGGTACCGCCACCGTGGTTTCTTCCAGAATCTCGGGATGCAAAAACAGATGGACATTTGGCTCTTCCACGTCACAATCCAAAATCCGCACGGGGGCGTCAAGCGCCAGCGCCATACTGACGGCGACAGTGGTTTTACCGGTGCCGCCTTTTCCACTCGCAATGCTGATAATCATAAATCCCCTGTATATTTCCCACCGACCTCAGGCGCAAGCCGGTTCGTTGACTATTATTCCATTGTTATCTCACCAGTTGCTTGGTGATCATGTCCAACTGTTCCATCAGCCGATCCGCTTCGGACCCGTTCGGCCGGGGGGTAAGTTGCGCGAGTACGCCCAAGCCTTCGCTGGCCTCATGAAATTTCTTTTCCGGCAATGCACTGACAAGGGCCAGGTTGAGCATGGGGTTGCGCTTCACCAGTTTTTCCGTAAAAGCCAACCCCGTCATATCGCCAAGTGTTTCATCGATCACCACCAGATCAAATCGCTTTTCGGGAATCATCCCTAACGCGTGCGCACCCGAATCCGCTTGCACCAGACGAATATCGCTGCGCGAGGAGAGCGCCTGCGTAAATTCTGAAAAGGCGTCGGGGGTGCTAGTAACAATAAGTAAATCAGTCATTCATTCCTCCTACTTTCTGCTAAGTACCGGCATTTTTGGGGATATTGACCTGTTTTGGCGATTTCTGCAAGCAGCCTTTTTCTTGCAACCACACCCCGGCATTGAAAAAGCGGAAACAATCTCTCCCCCCTTCGCAAAGGAATGAAGCACATCGTTGGCCGCTCCGGCAATAAATGGAACGAGTTTGACGCCGGCAGCCTCAATCAAACGCGCCGGCAGCTCCGAAATGGCGCCGCAAATCAAAACGTCGATTTGCTGCTGAGCCAATCGTTCAGCCAAACGCAACGGGCCATTGAGAACGATCGGTTCATGCCGACGACTGACCACGACGGCGTCCTGAATCTCTACGATCAGGAGTTCGCGGGCGGCATCAAACAGCGGTGAAATCCGATCTCCCCAAACTGTCAACGCAACTTTCATTCCGGCCATCCCTCCGGAACAAATACCTAAGCAATGAATATGCCATTATAAAAATATGAGGGCATATCGATAATCTTATTTAATTATTTCGAAATGTTATTATTAAAAAGGCCGGATTGTACAGACGCAACGAGGAAGATATTGAGTCGCTATTTTGCGCCAGACGTGAAACCTTGTGTCGCATTATGGATACCCAAACAATTTGTTATCCATCTTGCATGCCGCACAAGCTTATGTGGAAGCGGTTATTGAAGCGCCGGAAGGCTATCAGCATTCCACGGCACGTTTATTGCTTAAATGATCACAGAAAGATCTTTATTGCAACCTGATTCTCAACCTACAGGGAGGAACATGATGAAGCAAACTGTTTTTATGGTGGCGGTGGCAATCAGTTGTCTGTTTTGCCTTCCGCACACAGCCCTTTCCAAAGCCAATCCAAAAATTCCTGATCATCTGGAAGCGCTCACCGGCCCCTTTCCGGATGGCCCGAGCGTTACCGCTGCGTGTCTTGAATGCCACGAGGAGCAGGGAAAAGAAATGCTGGCCAGCGCTCACTGGCAGTGGAAAGGCCCCACGCCGTATGTTGCAGGGCATGAAAAAGAAACGGGCTTGGGCAAAATCAATCTGATCAATAATTATTGAATGGCGAATACATCAAACTGGTGCAGGTGCACCAGCTGCCATGCGGGTTATGGATGGGAAGACGCCACCTTTGATTTTACGAATGCATTCAGAATCGATTGTCTGATCTGTCACGACACCACGCGAACCTATGAAAAGATACCCACTGCCTGCGGCAAGGAAAAACCGGGGCTGAATCTGGTAAACATTGCGCAAACCGTCGGTAAACCCTCGCGCGCAACCTGCGGAGCCTGTCATTTCTGTGGTGGCGGCTGTGACGGCGTCAAACATGGCGACCTCGATTCCACGATGATATCTCCCGACCGGTCCCACGATGTCCATATGGGCGGCAAGGATTTTTCCTGCCAGGAATGTCACAAGACGACCGAGCATAAAATCGCCGGCGCCAGCACCACCTGCGCCGTCAGCGAAGGCCGGGTCCGCTGTGAAGATTGTCACCCCGCCAGGCCCCACGACAATGACAATCCCGTCTTAAAGACGCTTAACGATCACGGGGACGCCATCGCCTGCCAGACCTGCCATATTCCGGTGGTTTCAAAGGCGAAACCCACAATGATCTTCTGGGACTGGTCAAAAGCCGGGGATACCACACGAAGTAATACTGAAGAAATTCAAGCCGACGGCACCATCGTCTCCTATAACAAAATAAAGGGGGAAATGATCACCCGAAAAAACATCAAACCGGACTACGCCTGGTATAACGGCATGCATCGCCGATATCTGCTGGGTGATCCGGTCAACAGGAGCGGTTCGACATGCCTCAACCCGCCGCTCGGAAATATCAACGACCCGAAGGCAAAAATCACCCCGTACAAACGGCACCACGGGGTACAGCCGGCGGATGCCGAATACGGGTATCTGGTTGTGCCAAAGCTCTTTAAAGGCTATTGGGATCATTTTGACTGGAACAAGGCGACCGAGGACGGCATGAAAGCAGCCGGCCTGAAATACAGCGGAAAGCTGGCTTTCGTCAAAACGGACATGTATTGGCGCTTGAATCATGAAATCGCCCCCAAGGAAAACGCGCTCTCCTGCACCGACTGTCACCGGAAAGACGGCGTTATCGACTTTAAGGCACTTGGCTATGCGGGTGATCCGGCCGTTACCGGCGGCCGAAAGACTTTGAACGCATGGCGGCAATAAAAGGGAACCCTTCGTTTTCCCATATCAGGTTTCCCGTTTGACTGCGGACAGCGCAATATCTGTTCTCGATTGCAAAAAAATTCAGCCCGGAAGAATCATCTTCCGGGCTGAATTCAGGGATGGAGTAAGTTTGCTGATTACTGGAGGTAGTCGCCAAGCATACTCACGCTTTTTAACAAGCAATAAGCATGCCATGCTTAGCTGCTGGTGTTCTGCTCGCGGATGCCAAACCGCTTCATTTGGTTCCACACACTGGTCCGCGAAATCCCCAGCAGGCGGGCCGTTTCGGATTGATTCCCGTCGGCGATGCGAAGGGCCTCGGTGAGACGTTGTTTTTTAATATCATTTAATGTTAACAAGTCGCCCGTCTCTTTCTTCTGAATATCCTTCTTTTGCGTAAGTGACCCGTAAAAAATATTAGGCGGCAAATGATGTGGTTCTATGATTTTTTCCTGACAAGAGACAAAGGCAAATTCAAATGCGCTTTTGAGTTCCCGAATATTTCCCGGCCATTCATATTTCATCAAAGCCTCCAATGCCTTATCACTTATCCCGTGAATCGTCTTGCCGCTTTTAAGCTGAATGCGGGAGAAAAAAAGCCTGGCCAACAGCGGAATATCCTCCATTCGCTCCCGAAGAGGGGGCACATGAATGGGAATGACGTTGATTCGATAATAAAGATCCTCCCGGAAATCACCCCTGGCGATCAACTGCGGCAAATCCCGGTTGGTGGCTGAAATAATGCGCACATCGACATTTATCGGTGAATGGTCACCAACGCGTTCAATGACGTTTTCTTCCAGAACCCGCAACAGCTTGACCTGTATGGACAATGGCAAGTCTCCAATTTCATCGAGAAAAATGTCCCCTCCGCTGGCCGCCTCAAAGCGGCCTTCCCGGCTACGATGCGCGCCGGTATAAGCGCCTTTTACATGCCCGAACAACTCACTCTCAAGAAGGGATTCGTTCAAGGCCGCGCAGTTGACTTTGATATACGGGCCGTTGCTTCGACATCCGGCTTCATGAATCGCTCTGGCCATCAGCTCTTTCCCGGTGCCGCTTTCTCCATAAAGAATGACCGGGGCATCGGACTGGGAAGCATTTTCTATTAATTCAAACACCTGTTTCATCGAAAGGGTGCTGCCGATCATGCCGTGAAACCGATCCTCCGCCTCCAGCTCCCGCCGAATGGTTTCAATTTGCATTTCCTTATCCATCAAATCCGTTATATCGGTGATCGTCTCCACTGCACCGATGATATTACCCTGACTGTCTTTTAGAACGGAAGCATTCTTCAGAATATGAACGTTTCGACCATCCTTTCTCGTTAGCAGACATTTCTGTTTTCTTAATTCACCTTTCCTGAACATAACACACCAGTGACAACTCTCTCCCTGACGTGCAATTTCACAGGCGCTGCATTGCAACATCGCACAAGATTGCCCCACAATCTCATCGTGGGTATAGCCCGATATATTCTCAAACCCCTTGTTGATGCTGATAATGGTTCCGTCCGGGTTAACGATCATCACGCCGTCCTGAATGGTGTTTACGACGGTTTTCCAATATTGGTTCAAATCATGGGCGTTCATTTGTTCACCTTGTTTAATTTTTTAACACAATAAATGTTTCATTAGTTAACATATGAACACGCAAATAACAACCGCCAACCACTCCTTCCCAAAGCTGCATCAAAAAAGCGATGGAAAACCGACCGGGCACTTTGAGCGCATGCTTCAAAACACCTTGGTACCCAACTTGCATTAGACATATCGATAACAACAGAAGTTCGACCGTCATAATTTAGACCCTATATCAGAAACATGCCCGCGTTTACGTGTATATTCGCCGAAGGTGACAGATGGCTTTTATGCATTCCAGCATTCCGGCATCCCAGCATCCGGCTTTGCCGCGTTAGGTTCCAAGCATGCAGCGATTCTCATTAGACATACGTGACACGATTCTTCCTTTTTCCTTATTGGAAATCAGCTGCCTCTTCCAAAAAATGAAGGTGGGCAGTGTGATTGAAATCCTAACGAATAGCCAAAACGTTCTTTCTGACCTCAAGCTCATTCTGCATCAATACGATTACAACATTTCCCAGCGCAACGTAATGATTGACAACCAGCCTTCGATTCAAATATTTTTAAAGAAGAAAAGACCCGCTGGCATATCACCGATATATCGCAATGCTTCAACTTCAAATGGTGACCATTGACCCTTTCACCTAGAAAAAGCATTGAATAAGAACTTCTTCGTCAAAAAGCACGTTATCAACCTTATCAAGGAGTATTGCCATGTTTTTTAAACAATATGTTGTTGAGGGGATGGGGTGCCTTTCCTATCTCATCGGCTGCCCGATGGCCCAAAAGGCTTGCGTTGTCGACCCAAAACGGGATGTGCAAACGTATCTCAATGATGCCAGAAAAAACGGAATGCAAATTACCCATGTTGTTGAAACCCATGTTCATGCCGACCATGTCAGCGGCAACATGGAACTTAAATCCCGAACTGGCGCAAAAATTTGTATGATGAAGGATTCTCCGGTCCGCTTTGATTTTGTTCCTTTGGACGAAGGGGATATTCTTGAATTCGGAAACGCATCCTTAAAAATCATCAACACGCCGGGACATACCCCCCACGGCATTTCAATCTTAATCACGGACAAAAGCCGCGGCGAAGACCCCTGGCTGGTGTTGACCGGAGACTGCCTGTTTGTGGGGGATATTGGACGGCCCGATCTGGCCGGAGCGGAATTGATCCATGAGCAGGTGGAAAACCTCTATATCTCGCTCCATCAAAAACTGGGAAAGCTGCCTGAAAGTACCGAAGTTTTCCCCGCCCACGGCCAGGGGTCTTTATGCGGCAAAGGAATGAGCGCCAAACCCAGCTCGACAATTGGGTTTGAAATGAGACATAATTCGATATTTACCTTATCCAAAGAGCATTTTAAAAAGCACCTCACCCTTTCATTTCCAGAACGCCCCAAAAGTTTTACGCACATTATCGAAACCAATAAAAAGGGCGCGCCCCTTTTAGACCGTTGCCCCACCCAACGTGATTTGTCACCCCATCAGGTTACCGCTCTTTTAACCCAAAAAACAGTTTTGCTGGATACGCGGGATACCGCATCATTTGGCGGAGTTCACATTCCCGGCAGCATCAATATCGGCCTCACACCCCAAGCCGCCAACTGGATCGGTATGGTTATCGACCCCGAAGCCGATCTGGTGCTGGTGGTTACCGATGAGCAGTCCTATAGCCATATGTGCACGGAACTGCACCGCATCGGGTATGACAATATATTGGGATATCTCGATGGTGGCATTGCCGCCTGGCAGGAGGCTGGTCTGCCCATTGACCATCTCTGGCAAATCGCGCCCATGCGCTTGCAGGAAAAAATCAAAAGGAAGGACTCGTTGCGCATCCTGGACGTTCGCACCGACGCGGAACGAGCCGCCGGTCATATTCAGGATTCCATCCATATTCCCTTGCCCCGTTTGCTGAAAGAAATTCCGAATTTTCCAAGGGAAGAAGAAATCATCATCACCTGCGGTGTCGGGTACCGGGGCAATATCGCAGCCAGCTTTTTGGCTCACCATGGATTTCAACATGTTCACAGTGTCGCCGGCGGCATCAAGGCCTGGACCAACGCTGGTCTGCCGCTGACCCATTAACGCGGGAAACGTTATATCCCCGGAAACTGAAAGGAGATTAGAATGCCTGAAGAGATGAAGATCGGCTGCGCCCGCCCCACAGGCGGGCCGGTCGGAGGAACCGTCAAGACGGAAAAAGAAAATCAACCCCTACCCAAAAAGGAGATATCACCGATGATACAGGTTGGAGAAAAAGCCCCGGATTTCTCAGCACCAGGCTATCAACAGGGCAAGTTTATATCCGTAAAGCTATCCGAATATTTAGGGAAATGGGTGGTTCTATGTTTCTACCCCGGTGATTTTACCTTTGTTTGAGCCACGGAGCTTTCGGCAGTTGCCGAAAAATACGCTGAATATCAGAAGCTGGGCGCAGAAATTCTTTCCATGAGCATTGATTCGGTTTTCGTTCACAAGATGTGGGACGATCATGAGCTTTCCAAAATGGTAACCGGCGGCATTCCCTTTCCCATGCTTTCGGATGCCGGTGGAAACGTCGGCAAGGTGTTCGGTGTTTTCAATGAAATTGCCGGGGTAGAAAATCGCGGCAGGTTCATTATCGATCCGGAAGGGGTGTTACAGGGCTATGAGGTTCTCACGCCGCCGGTGGGCAGAAATATGCTGGAAACCCTCCGCCAGATTCAGGCCTTTCAGGTGGTCAGGAACAGTAAGGGAGCAGAAGCCACGCCATCCGGATGGCGGCCGGGCAAAATCACGCTGAAACCCGGACCGGATCTTGTCGGCAAGGTATGGGAGGTATGGAAAACCAACATGGCTTTCGATTGAATCAATTGTTAAATGGAAAGGCTGAAGGTTTCAGATCCGATTTGCCGCAATGACATTCTCTTTTTCAACCTTCAGCCAATCTACTTTCTTTGATTCCTTTTTCTAACCCGGCAAAGCCGGATGCTGGGATGCCGGGATGCATAAAAGCCATCTTTCACCTTCGGCATATATACACGCAAAAGCGTGCATGTTTCTGGTAACGGGCCTAAAATTATAGTGATACCACTGCGGCGGTTGACTACTCTTTAGGATTCAATCCCAATTCCGTGCGACCGTCTACCCTGGGCAGAAGAATCCCCAGGCGTTTCACCTTTCTAAAAAACGTGCTTTTGTGCATGCCCAGCTCGCGGGCAGCGGCTAGGCGGTTAAAATGATTCCGCTCGAGTGCCGCCATCATCATCTGTTTTTCAGCCGTCTTCAATATGTCTTCCCGGCTATCGGTATCAAGCGGCGCGATAGGGCTGCCCATCAGGCCGCTGGGCAAATGTTTCGGGGTCAACAAGCCGTCGGGACATAAAACAAAGGCATGCTCGATCATATTTTCAAGCTCACGAATATTGCCGGGATAATGATACGCCATCAGAATAGCCATCACCTCCGGGCTCACGCCGGTAACCGTTCGACCGCGAATCCGATTGAAACGGGCGATAAACCGTTCCACCAGAAGTGGAATATCCTCCTTGCGCTCGCGCAAAGGCGGCAGCAACAGCCGCACCACATGAATTCGGTAAAAAAGATCCTGCCGAAAGGTTCCTTCCGCCACCATTTTTTCAAGGTTTTTATTGGTGGCCGCCAAAATCCGAACGTTGGTCTTCACGGGCGTAACCGCGCCAAGGGGCTGATATTCCCTTGCTTCCAAAACCCGCAGCAATCTGACCTGAAAGGCGGGACTGACATCCCCGATTTCGTCCAGCAACAAGGTGCCGCCTTCGGCCTGTGAAAAAAGGCCGGGCTTGTCCTTGAGCGCATGCGTGAACGCACCGGCCTTATATCCGAACAGCTCGGACTCCAGTAACGAATCCGGCAAAGCGCCGCAATTAACGGCCACAAACGGCTTATCCTTGCGCCGGCTCAAATCGTGAATGGCCCTTGCCATGAGTTCCTTTCCGGTGCCCGTCTCGCCTTCAATCAGAATCGAGCTGTCGCTGTCCGCCACTTGGGGCAAAATATGAAACAGTTTTTGCATGGTGGCACTTCGACTGGTCATATTCCCGATTTCAAACCGGGCATCGAGTTCCCGGCGCAACTCCTCCACCAGACTCAAATCCCGAAATGTTTCCACGCCGCCCAAAACATCTCCATTTTCATCCTTAAGCAGCGCAGTCGACACGGCAATCGGAATTCGCTTTTTATCGCTATTGACGATATAGGTGGAAATGTTGGTTAACGCGGTCCCCTCCTTCATGGTGCGCTTCAAGGCGCAATCGCCTTCACACATGTTGGAACGAAACACCTCCCAGCAATGTCGGCCCACCGCCTCTTTGCGTGAAATACCGGTGATTTCCTCGGCTGCCCGGTTAAACGACATGATTCGCCAATTATGATCCACCGTAAAAACGCCGTCAGAGATACTTTCCAGTATGATCTTGGTGACGTTGGGCAACGGTTTTTCAGGACTTATTTTCATTTTTTCCGTCATTGTAAACTCCAGCTCGGTTTTCACCCTATCATTTTAGACCCTTTACCAGAAACATGCACGCCTTTGCGTGGTTGTTCGCTGAAGGTGAAAATGACTTTTATGCATCCCAGCATTCCAGCATCTCAGCATCCGGCTTTGCCGGATTAGCTTATCACCGGCAACAGGGGGGAGAGCCAGACAGCCAGCGCCCCCTTCAAATAAAAGTTACTTGACATATTTCATCATGATTGCACCATAATACCACAGATCCGCCGATGATAAGAAGGGCATCCCGGTTATAGATCCCGCGCGCGCAGCTTGACAAGCGGATAATGTTCCGATATTAACGCAAATTTATAACAAGTGAGTGATGATCGCATCTGCGGTTGCCATATAGGGTTTAAATCAAGATCAAATTAGTAATATTAGGATATGCGTTATGTTGACGAAAGGGCAAAAAGAAAAATATGTGGGGCTCGCCGGTTTGTTCGCACCGGAACAGCTGCGCAGTTATTTTCTGAACTATATCTATTTTATCATTGGTGTCGAGATATTCATCTTTCTGATCAGTTTCATGAGTCATCTGGGACCGGGTAAGGGTCCCTTCCCCTGGAAATTTTATTTTTACGTCGCGTTTATCGTCCCGGTGGCGATTACCTTTTTGCTGGGACTGTTTATCATCGCGTTTAACCGATACATTTTCGGCGGAGACCCTGCGATCGATGACTCGATTAGTCCCAAAGGCGAGGAAGGCGCTCAAAAATCCCGGGTCTTCAAGTTCAACTCCATGCTGCACAGCCTGGGGCATGTTCCTTTCGTACCGACGCTCTTCGTGTTGGTTCTCGGCGCCATGCTGCTTTACAAGATAGATGATATCTTTCTTTTTATCTTCAAGGCCGGAGAAAAAGCGATTTCCTACATTTTGATCGCCGCCGCCGTACTCGTTGGCGCCGGCATCCTTTTCGGATTGTTTTGGGTAGTCTCCAATTACATGCTCAGCAAAAAGCATATGGAGCAGGAATACCAATATCGAAAAGAGGTTATGAAAACAATGGGGTTTCTCGTTCTGGATGACAACATGGTGATCACCAAGGACGGCAAAATCCTTACCCGCAACGATGTTCAGTTGATAGAAGGCAGCACCACGGATGTGGACGACTTAAAAATCCTTCCCGCACCTGCCAATCATGAGGACCGGGCGCAATAGCGCGGCATTCTGCACAAGGTTATGCCCTTTCAACCCGTTATCAGAAATAACCGGAGAAGGTCGTTGGCCGCAAACCATCCCAGCTTCCGGCTTTGCCGATTCAGGCGATCATGTTAGCCGCCTCCGGCAAATAGCGCCAATCCACCTCGGCATTCCCCTCCACGCCGGGCTCATCGCCGCTGATTCGATCAATGCTGGGAATGATCAGTTTCTGTTTAATACCCAAAGCCGAAAGATCGACCTCGGGATTGCAATGTTTTAGGAGCCAGAAGGGAATTGAAAATTTTTCATAGCAAAGCTTCCAATACGTTTCGCCCGGACCGACCTGATAGGGTTGCAACCCGGTAATACGATAAACGGCAAAGAAATCCTCCTGCAGGCGCTTGTGGTATTCATAACGCTGTTCTTCAAATGCAGCAACAGAGGTATGCTGCAAAGGGATTTTAAGCGGTTGCCCCAGACGCAGCGCCCCGCTGTTGCTCAGCCGGTTGAGTTTCCGAATCTGAGAAACGCTTACCCGCGCCCATTCAGCGTAACGGCCCAGATTTTCCTCGACTTCGACGTGAATAAGGGCCACCGGGCGGCCACCGACGCGCATCTTTTTTTGAATCCGCACATCGGCGGTAACCACTTCCAAATTGGGACGGTCGCCGCTTCCCGATTCAGCACCAGCAACCGCAGCGGCGTCCTTTTCAACCACATGCGTTCGGCCAAGGGGAATCACCGACGCCAAGATCGGTTTCGGATAGGCGAGCTGCTCTTTCGATTTCCCGGGTTTCACCGCATCGGCCTTTTCAGCCTGCGCCACGGTTGCCATTGCCACAGAAGGCTCTTTCCCGCCGGTCGTCTTCTTCGACCGGCGACCCGTTTTTTCCCCCGGACCGGGAATTCTTAACGCCTGTCTCGGGTAAAGCGTCGCCCGGTGGTCCAACTCATTCGCCGCTCTTAGCTCATCGAGCTTGATTCCGTGCGCTCTGGCAATTTTTGAAGCGGTATCTCCGGCCCGCACCGTATAAAAGCGGCTGTGCTTTTGGTCGGATTTATATAGGTCGGCGGGTATCTCAGCCAACAGAGAGGGGCTAACGTTCTTCCCGCCACTCGGCAACCGAAGGGCATACCCCTTTGGAATCAATTTTCGGCCCGCAATGACGGGCGGCCGCAACGCGGGGTTCATTTCTTTAATCCGCCGGCTCTCAATGCCATAGTGCCGGCAGAGATCCCCCAGCGCGACGTATTGCTTAACGGTAAAGGTGCGCGTGGGTGTCGGCCGATCCAAATCGATCTTTCCGAAATAGGTTTGATAATTGGAAGCGATTTCGCGGGCAGCCAGAAATTCCGAATAGAAATTGCGGGAAGCGAACTTGAAGCTTTTACTTTGATAATATTTTTGAATGGCCGGATAGTTGCCGTAAATGGCTTTGGCGCGCACCATTCCCCCCGTGCCGTGATTATAAGCCGTAAGCGCCAGCGCCCAGCAGCCCAGAGCGGCATAATTTTCTTTGAGCAGTTTCGCAGCGGCCCGGGACGATAAAATAGGATCGAGCCTCTCATCGACCGCATAATCCACCCGCATGAAGCGCTTGCCGGTAGCGGGCATAAACTGCCACATGCCGGCAGCGCCGAACTTGCTGTATGCGTTCGTGTTAAACGAAGATTCGACATGGGGCAAATAGCACAGATCCTCGGGAAGGCCTTCTGCCCTGAGAATTGCGCGAATCTCCTCAAGATACGCGCCGGAGCGAATCAGCCCGGCCCTAAAGCGATCTTTTAGCCCCAATTGACAGCGAATGCGTTCGGCCGCACGTCTGTAAGTCTTCGAATTCCCCTTGGCCCCGAATAACCGGGCCACGCGCCGTGACTCGGCATCCATTGCTTTTGGATTGCGGGCCAACCGGCGCAATAAGCCCGAATACTTCTCGATCGCTTTATTTTTCCGTTTGCTGTTGATCGCGTCCGAGCCGGGCGCATCAAACGGCGCCAACTCGACCACTTCATAAATGATATTCAAGTCTAAATTGTCGTGAATAATCCCTTGAGAGGTGGAATAGCGGGAATAGACCTTCTTCCAGAACGCCACATTGGGGACAATGCTCTCGTATTTCGGAAAAGGATTATAAGCCCAACCGATGTCCGAGCCACTCATCAGGAGAAACAAACCGAACCAGGCCATGACATTTAACGGTACAAATCGGCGCATCCGGATCTCCTCAAGGTCTGATTGATTCAAAAAAGTTACATCATTGCCATGCCATTAGCAGCGGCACCGTTCGTATTCTACATATTGATGGATTTTTGCGCGTTTATCAAGACGGAAGTTACGCCAAATCAACAAAAAAGAGGGAATACTTCCCCTGAAGCCCTTTGCCCTATGGAAAATTTTGATAGCGCACCTCTCGTGTCCTGCACAGCTTCATGGCGGCCGGAAAACCGCCCTTCCGATTTTATTCCGACTCGCTTCTCTCCTTTTTGAAAACGATGAGACAACTCAGAGGTTGCCATCGTCATGAGAATGCTCACGGTCCTCAGAAAAAGAAACCCCACGCGTCAGCGCCTGCATGCTCAGCGTCACCATCCGGTTGGATTGAGTGAAAAACCGGTTGGCCATCAACAACCGGGTCACTTCGTGCTCCCGGACCGTTCCTTCTGAAACGGCTTTGGCGCACGACCCGATGAATCGTTTGTCCACCGCTTCCACTGACTGGAAAAAACTGTTTAACGCCTCATTTATGTTTCCATCACCGGGCGCCTGAACGACCTTTTCGGCTTGTGCTACCAGCCGCCCCAGCCGCGCCTTAAAGCCCCGATAAGCCTCGATCATGAACGGGTTGTCGTCCCTGCCGATCTCTTCGATTTCGGAAAGCAGCTCGAACAAATTCTTGGTTGCGTTCATGATGCTGCGGCTCGACCGGATCACCGGTTCCAATTGCAGCGCCTCGGTTTCTTCTATTTCATGAGCCTGCATGCGGGCATAAAAGGCGAATATTTCGGCATGCAATCGCTCCAGATCTCTGTAATGAATGGCCGTAACGCTCAGCGATGGCGTTAACGATTGGTCGAAGACAGGGAGCGAAGGGTGCGGGCTGAGACGATACCTATCGGCGATGAAACCAAGTGACAAGTCCAATTGATGCAACACCTCGTTGCGCAACGCAACGGTGGCCGCCTCCGGCACCTGGGGAGAAGTGTTGTTGATAAATCGGCTCAATATGGTTCGCTCTTCGGGAAAGAAGCGTTCCAGATAACGCACAAGCACGGGAATGGCCGGAAAGAAGAGCACAACCCCGACAAGATTGAAAAGGGTATGGAACGCGGCGATCCCCATCACGGCATTGTCTGACGGATCGAAAAAGCGGCCAATAATCCAAAAGGCCGGAGACAGCATGGGCAACATCACCAGGGCGGTCCCCGTGTTGAAGATCAGTGAACTGAGCGCCGTCTGTTTTTTTGCCGGAATGCCGCCGATGGCGCCGATCAGAATAGTCACCGTGGTGCCTACATTGGCGCCGATCACCATGGCTGCTGCCTGCCCAAAGTTGATGATGCCGGCAAAAAGCGTGGTGAGAATCACGGCGATGGCAGCGGAACTGGACTGCATGATGGCGGTCAGCACGATTCCAGTCAGAACATACACCCATAGGCCCAGGTTTGGCAGCGTCGACAGATCGATGGCAGCCGCAAGCGTTTCCACGCTGGTTTTCATGTAATCCAGGCCCAGAAAGAGAAACCCGAAGGCCGCCACGATCTTGCTGAGATGGACATAGCGGGGCGATTTACCCAGCGCGATCAAACCGAGTCCACCCAGGCCGGTCATGGGCAGGGCCAGTGCATCGATCTTTATCGAAAACCCGAACACGGCCACGATCCAGGCCGTAAGGGTCGTACCCACCATGGCGCCCATGATGACCGCAATGGCATTGCCCAGGGTCAGAAGCCCGGCGCCCACAAAGGCCAGCACCGTGAGCGATACTGCAGAGCTGCTCTGAAGCACCGCAGTACTGAAAAACCCGGTGCATAAGGCCTTGGCCCTTGTGCCGGCAAACCGTCGGATCATGGCCTTCAACGACCGCCCGGCTAATAACCTGATGGATTCTTCCATCATGAACATCCCGAACAGGAAAATGCCCAGTCCGGCCAGAAATTTCCACGCGTCAAACAATGGTCATACGCCTTTGGATTTCAAACTTTTGGCTCACCCGCTTAAAGATCTCCATCACCAGCAACACCCCCATCGCCAGAGCCAGCATCAGAAGCCACTGCGTAAAGGCCACCGGCTTGGTTTCCAGGATTCTCTGCATGAAAGGCAGATACATGCTCAGAATATGGATACCCTGGGCCGCCAACACCCCAAAGATCAAGATGACATTCCTTCGCAGCGGCACCTTTAGTGCGGAAGTCGACTCGGACCGGCAGTTGAACACGTGAACGTTCTGGAGTAGAACCATGGAGAGCAATAGGAGGTTGCGGGCGACGGCCTCGTCCATCATTTGCACGCGCACCATCCAGTACCAGGCACTAAAAGCCAGCGCGCCGATGGTCACACCCGAAACAACGGTTTGCCAAATCATCTGGGCGTCAAAAATAGTTTCGTCGGGTCTTCGGGGTGTGCGTTTCATCGCACCCGGTTCACCCCCCTCAAAGGCCAGGGCGACGTCTTGAATACCATTGGTCACCAAGTTGAGCCAGAGTAACTGAACCGCCAGCAAAGGAATGGGCAGGCCCGCAAAAATCGCCGTGGTAAACATCAACACCTCCGCCGCACCGGTGGAAATGAGCAGGTAAATCACCTTGCGCACGTTGTCGTAGGCGAATCTTCCTTCTTCGACCCCGGCCACGATGGATGCGAAATTGTCGTCGGCAACGATCATGGAACCCACTTCCTTGGCGACATCCGTGCCCGAACCCATGGCCACGCCGATATTGGCCCGCCGCAGGGCCGGGGCGTCGTTGACCCCGTCGCCGGTGACCGCCACAAATTCTCCCCGGCGGATCAACACATCGACGATTTCCAGCTTCTGCGTCGGCGAGACACGGGCAAACACATGGGTCGATGCCACCAGCTTTTCGAAAGCCGGACTGTCCGGCGAACCGGCCTTACTCAACTGCACGCCCGTAACCACCGGCTCATCGTCATCGGACAATCCCAGTTCTTTGGCGATGGTGCCGGCGGTGGCGGGATGATCTCCGGTGATCATCAGAACCTGAATGCCGGCTGTCTTGCATATCTTCACCGATTCGACGGCTTCCGGACGCAGGGGATCGATGAATCCCACCAGTCCGTAAAAAAGTAATCCGGAAAGGGGTATTTCTTCCGCAAGGCCGCCGGATGAGGCGCTTCCGGTTTCGCCACCGGCCACGGCCAGCACGCGCAGTCCTCTTTCCGCCATGGCTTCCGCCTGCCGCTCGATGGCCTCCCGGTCAAGATCCGCCGGATTGCCGTCCCGAGCCATGCCGCTGCAAAAATCCAGCATCGTTTCCACGGCACCCTTTGCAGCGACATATCCGGTGCCGTCTTTTTCAAAAAAGACCGCCGAATATTTCCGTTCGGATTCATAGGGGACTTCCCGGATGATTCGGACCTCGCTTCTTACCTGTTCTGGATTTAGGCCCATCTTGACGCCCATGGCAAGAAAAGCCACATCCATCGCATCTCCGCGATGTTTCCAGATACCTGCTTCTTGGACGAGCGACCCCTCGTTGGCCAGAATCGATAGTTCCGCCAACCGGCTCAGCCGCTCCCGATCGGCGGAGGATATGGTTTTGCTTCCGCCCGCCGAAACTTCTCCTTCGCCGTTGTACCCCTCTCCGGAAAACTCGAAGGTTCGCCCATCCGCCAAGACAACGGTACGGACGGTCTGCTGGTTGACGGTCAGGGTGCCTGTCTTGTCGCTGGCGATCACCGTGCAGCTTCCGAGGCTTTCAACCGCTGTGAGCTTGCGTACGATGACGTTTCGGGCGGACATTCGTTTGGTGGCGATGGAGAGCGCAACCGTGAGCGCAACGGGAAGGCCTTCGGGAATGGCCGAAACCGCCAGGGCCACCACAAAGAAGAAAATCGCCGTAAGATCTCGGCCCTGGGTCCACAGAAGAAGTGCAAGACCGGCGCTGATCACCAGCACCAGGATGCTGATGTGTTTGACGAACCGTTCCATCCGCAGCACCAGCGGGGGTTTACCGCTTTCCGATTCGGTGACGGTTTGGGCGATAATGCCCACCTGGGTCTCTGTACCGGTGCCGACGACGATCCCGATCCCCCTGCCGGAGGTAATGGTCGATCCGGCAAAGGCCATGTTCTTGCGGTCCCCCACAACGGTTTCTTCAGGCAGTGGCCCAGTTGTCTTTTCCGAAGCGATGGATTCGCCGGTCAGAAAGCTTTCGTCGGCCGCGAGGCTGTTGACCTGGAACAAACGCAGGTCGGCCGGCACTTTGTTGCCAGATTCCAGAAGCACAGTGTCGCCCGGCACCACCCCTTCGGCGGGAATGTCCACCTCCTTGCCCCCTCGTCGCACCCGCGCCATGATCTTGAGCAGCCGCTGGAGGCCGGCGGCGCTCTTTTCGGCCTGATACTCCTGATAGGCCCCCAGGCCGCTGTTCAGAACAATGACGATGAGAATAAACACGGCATCAACGCCTTCCCCGATGGCCAGCGAAGCGACTGCCGCCGCCAACAAAATGAATATCAGCGGGTTGAGGACCTGATGCAGCAGGATGGCCCAGATCGTGGGCGGTTCCTTGACGGGCAGGGTGTTGGGTCCGTAGTATACCAGCCGTCGTTCCGCCTCCTGATCGTCCAGCCCATCCACTCCGGACTGAAGCTGCTGGTAAACATCCTGTTCTTCAAAGGCGTGCCATTTTTCTTCACACAACCGGCAGGCATGTTCTTTTTGTTTCATTAACTCCTCTCAATGATGAATGAGCTAACCGTCGTTACCGGAAAATGTCTCGTCACACCGGATATTCCCGAAGCATTTCATGGATGCCTTTGTGCATGTCATACCAGAATTCGTAGGCGGCGGCATGCTTATCGCGTGTGAAAAACTCGATCCAGCGGTCCAGCTCAGGGTGGTTGGCCCCGTCGATCCGTTTTTTGTTCTTCAGGAATTCAAACACCATGTCCATGTTACGTTCCGACTCCCAGAACACGGATGCATTCCGGCTGGTGATGCGGCTTGCAGTCAGGGTGATCGAGCGCAGAAACGCATCCTTTTCCCCGAAGAGGTTGTTCAGGATCTCGGGAAGCAGTGTTTCCGCCCAGGCGCGGTGAAAACGGCAAAACCCGAGATTGTCCAGTATCAGCTCCTTGAGCATGCGACGGGCATTTTCTCTTCCCAGTTCACGGGGCGGCAGGAAGTCACGGCCGTAGTGCATGTAATATTTGCCCGTGATGGCCATGGGCGCTAAAGCACCGGGTGTCCAGTACTGGTTGGGAACCATCCAGCCCTGGCGGGCAAAGGCATTGTATACGAATCGATCCAGCACCGCCCGGCCCTTTTCCCGTGATAACCGGCGTGCAAATTTCCGAACCCCGAATTGCAGCGATATTTTCCCGCCGGGCAGAATCATCTGATTCAGGAGCGCCATGCCCAGTTCGGCATTATGCATGGAATCGCTCACCACATCAAACGTCGCCATCTCCCACCTGGGCTTTTGAGTTACACCCAACGATGCCGGTGTGATCAGACCATCGTCCAGGCAATCCATGAGCCAGGCAAGGGTCCCACCGACGGAAATGGCATCGAAACCCAAGCGGTCGGCATGGTGGTTGAGTTGTTCGGCAGCCCGCTGATCGAAGACGCCGCATAAAGGGCCCATGGTCTGGTAGGGCTCATAGTCTTTCTTGAATATGCCATGCATTTTTTTACACACCGCCGCACAAGGTTCTCCACACGTCCGCTGCTGTTTGGCTTCTATGGTCTCTTCATTGAACTGTTTGAGGTAGTGGTTCAGGATAAACCGTTCGTGAAGATCTCGCCGCTTTTCCTGACGCCAGTGGATGGTGCGATAATTGAATGCCAGGATATCGCCGTCCATGGCGGCGTAATTGATCCCGAACGTACCGCCGGTATTGAATTTCGGGTCGTATCGGTACTTGGTGGTGGCCTCCATGTCTTTGGCTGCCATGCGCTGGTTGAATTTATCCTGAAACCATTCGTCCGCCACGGAGCGATCGCGAAAATCATCGTCGATATGCGTTCCGCCGTAGATGATGCCCAAAAGACCGTGCTCCTGAAACAACTTGCTGCCGAAGCCCCCCCTGCCAGCCCAGGTGTCCACATGAGTCAGTTCCCCCTTTTTCACCGGAGCGGACCCAATGGCGCCAAAATCGGTAAAGCAGGCGGCCGGACCGACGGCCAGCACCCGGGGATCCTTTTCATACCTCGGACCGAACATTCGGATGGCGGCTTCCATTACGGCATACACTCCTTGGCGGCCGGATTCCCAGATCTGTTCGGGTACGACCTGAATCAGTTCCACTTTGATTTCTTCGCCGTGGCTGCGGTTCAGGTACAAAAGCGAAGGATGCGGGGCTTTGCCGACCAGGCTGAGCATATTGATCCCGAGGTTGTCAAAAACCAGGGCCGCGCCACCCATGGAGGAGACATAAAAACCGTGCCAGCAGGGAGAGATGCCTGCGAATATTAGCCGGTTGGATCCGGGAAAAACAGAGCCGGCCAAAAGCCCGGCGCCGATGGTCAAGGCGTTATGCTTGAAGGCCAGATGAATCCCCAGGTCCACGGGGCCGAAAAAATCGCCGACACGGTAACGTTGCATGCGATAAAAGCCGGTGGCTGCATCCAGCATCAGCACTTTGAGTTCATGTTTATTGTCTATCATGGGATACCCCTCCTTGATCAGACGCCAACGGCAAACTCCCCCGGTTGCGGCCGTTGTCGACGGAATTATGCGTGATCCTCAATGCTGCTTGCCGCGCAGGAACATTTTTTTCGATTCCGTAATCAGTATAATCACCAGGGCTCCAACGGCGCAGATACCCAGTTCTGCCGGCCGCAGCGGCATGGTGCGAAACACGGTGTTAAAAAACGGGACATAAATAAGGATCAACTGCAGGGTCAGTGTGATACCAACGGCCACCAACAACACCGGGTTGCTGAGCCAGGATTGCGTGAACAACGATTGCGTTTGTTTGCGCACACACAGTGCATAGGCCATCTGACAGAACGTCAGCATCGTGAACACCATGGTCTGCCAGGCGTTCGAACCTGTTCCGCCATCCCAGAACCAGTACCCGGTCCCCACCGAGATCAAGCCGATGATCAGGCCCATGACGAGAATCTGCCAGCCCAGCCCGCGCGCGAAAATGCCTTCCCGCGGATTGTACGGCGGCCGGTTCATCACATCGCGCTCGGCTGCTTCGAACCCCAAAGCAACGGCCGGCACGCCATCGGTCACCAGATTGATCCATAAAATCTGAATCGGCAGCAGTGGCAGCGGCATCCCCATTAGCGGGCCGGTAAGCATAACAACAATTTCACCGGCATTACCGGTGAGGATGTATCTGACGAATTTGCGGATATTATCGTAAATGCGGCGGCCTTCTTTGACGGCGGCGACGATGGTGGCGAAATTATCATCCAGCAGGACCATATCGGAGGATTCTTTGCTGACGTCGGTCCCCGTAATCCCCATGGCCACACCAATGTCGGCTGATTTCAGCGCCGGCGCATCGTTGACGCCGTCGCCCGTCATCGAGACAATCTCATGCTGAGCTTGCAGCGCGTCGATGATGACCATCTTATGCTTGGGCGAGACGCGCGCAAAAACGGAAACCTCCTTGATTTGGGCGCTGAGCGCGTCGACGGTCATCTGGTCCAGATCCTGCCCGGTCAGAACCGTATCGGAGGTCGTCAGCCCCAAATCCTTGGCGATGGCGACAGCCGTCAGGGGATGATCGCCGGTGATCATAATCGGGCGAATCCCGGCCTGCTTGCACAACCGGACGGACTCAATCGCTTCGGGACGCACCGGATCGAGCATGCACGCCATACCCAGAAAAACCAGATCCTGCTCGTAGCGCGCCGGTTGGTCCAGCTCGTCGGCATCCATCAACCGATAGGCCAAACCCAGCACCCGAATGCCGTTTTTCGCCATTGCGGTGTTTTCGGCTGAAATCTCCTCTTTTCTCTTTTCGCCCAGGGATTGAACAACGCCGTTTATCAGAATTCGGCTGCACACCTCGATCAAGCCATCGGTCGCCCCCTTGGTCAAGACCAAATGATCGGCGGACCTCTGGTGTCCGGCGGCGGCAAGAACCGGGTGCAATGTCTTTTCCTGGGAAGACGACGGCAGGACGTGAACGGTGGACATGCGTTTACGCTCGGAGTCAAAGGGCAGTTCGCGAACACGCGGCAGCATGGCTTGCAGATCGCGTTGCACCAGTCCCGCCTGTTGGGCCGCAAGCACCAGTGCGCCTTCGGTGGGATCGCCAAGAATGCCGTTTGGCGAATTTTCGTCAATGACAGCATCGTTGCATAGCGTCCCAGCCAGCAACAGCAGCCCAAGATCATCATCACCGCGCTCGGCCACCGCTTCATTAAGGGAATACCGGCGATCCGGCAGCACCACGTCCGAAACCGTCATTTTATTTTGCGTCAGGGTGCCGGTTTTGTCGGAACAAATTACGGTCACCGCGCCCAGCGTTTCCACGGCCGGAAGTCGCCGGATCAACGCATTTTTCTTCAACATCTGTTGTGCGCCCAGCGCCAGAGCGATGGTGACGACAGCCGGCAGGCCTTCTGGGATGGCCGCCACCGCCATGCTGATGGCGGTCATGAACGTCTCCTTCAAGCCCGCACCCTGCAGATAGATCATGCCGGCAACGATGATGATCAACACCCCGGCGGCCATGGCCAACGATCTGCCAAGTTTCGCCAACCGCCGTTGCAGCGGGGTTTGTTCATCCTCCACTTCCTGAAGCATGGTGGCGATTTTACCCAGTTCGGTCTGCATGCCGGTATCGGTGACCACGGCCTCGCCGCGCCCGTAGGTCACTACCGTTCCCCTGTAAATCATGTTCCTGCGGTCGGCCAGGGCAAGATCGCCGTCCGGCAGCGCGCCGGTACCCTTGTCCACCGATTCGGATTCGCCGGTCAGGGCCGCTTCCTGGACTTTGAGATTTGCGGCTGCGATCAGTCGGGCATCCGCCGGCACAATGTTTCCGGCTTCGATGAGCAGGATGTCGCCCGGCACCAGGTCCTTGGCCGTAATCTGCCGCTCTGCGCCGTCACGCCGAACCCGCACATTGGGCACCGTCATTTTCTTTAGGGCCGCCATAGCGTTTTCGGCCTTGAATTCCTGCCAAAACCCCAGAATCGTATTGAGCACCACAATGACGAAAATCACGATGGCATCGATATATTCCCGCAGCGCCGCCGAAATGACCACGGCGGCCAGCAGAATCAGGATCATGACCTCCTTCACCTGGGCCAACAAAATCCGCCAGGCCTTTTTCTTTCCCTTTTCGATCAGTTCGTTGGGGCCGTATTGCTCATAGCGGCGGCGGGCTTCTTCGGAAGCCAGGCCCCTCCCGGACGATTGCAGGTTCTCTGCAACTTCGGCTGGATCAAGCTGGTGCCAGTTGACCGGTCTGCCTCCTTTTTCACTCATGGTTTTCCTTTCCTCATGGTGCCGTCGGCCATGGCGAAGGCATTGACCGTCCGGGAAAGATATACCTTTAAGTCGAATTCATGCCCGTCGATCTTACGGTGACCACCGGTAAGCCTTTCGAGCCGCTTTGCATGCGGGTTGTCGGGCGGGGCCACCTCGTGCGTCCGGTCGGACTGCTGCGCAACCTCGACAGCCAGACGTTGAACGTCTTCGTCATCCAGGGTCACCGCCCGGACGGCATCCGCCCCGGCATGAGGATCAGCGCCAGACGGTTGTTCTTCACCATCTGGCCGATGGCGGCCCGATAGTTGAAATGCTTGATGATATCATCTACGTTCATTAAAAAACCGTTGATGTAAGCGCGGAAATTCTCCTCCAGCAGAGTGTGGTCCTCTTCATAGACCTTGCGCAGGGTCCAGTCCGTCTTGTTGGAGAACGGGACAGTGCTGGTTTCCAAGCCTTTCACAAGCTTGGCAAGCTCTTTTTCAGTGAGTTTGGGTCGCTTGGTCAGGACTTCGGCGGCTCTCTCCCTCCGCCACTTGATAAGTACACACGCAAGACGACGGACCACAATGATGGGCAAGACGACCTTTTGGTATTCGTAGGCCTTGAACTTGCCGCGCAAACGCTCGGCGGATTTCCATATCTCGGCGGCCAGATTGTCGAGTTTGGGTTTATTCAGGAAAAGGGCCATCAGTTCTCCTCTCCGCCAAAGAACTCCTGCAATAGGTCTTGGCTGCGGTCGCCCAAACTTCGCAGCAAATCCTCAATCTGCTTCAGCGCCAGCGGAGAAGGCTTTGCACGACCATTCTCCCATCGGTTGATGGTCGGGTAGGTCACGCCGAGCTTGGCCGCGAATTTTTCTTGTGTGAGCCCCGTTCGTTGCCGAAGCTCACGAACTAATCGGGATAGGTCAGCCAGGGCCTTCAATGTCGTTCTCCTTTTAGATCCGATATGGACCTGAGCGAAACAAGGTTCATATCACGCTCCCCAACAGATGATATATCATACAATAATAGAATTCGAAATCAACCGCAATTTCAGAGCTGATTGTCGTGACGATTTGTAATTACCAGAAAGTTCGAAACCTAAATTCGGGCACCCGGATGACACCGGGCTGTTAAACAAGGCGACTCGAAAAACGGAGAACGGGAGAATTCGGAAAGGACATTTTCGGTGGGCGCACGCAACCCTCAGGATTGCACCCGAACCCCAGGCGGTGGGTTTCGAAATAGAGAATCAGGGTAAATGTGCGGGCGGGCGTAAGTCGGCGTGGACACGCCAGAAACGACGAGACCCCGAGGGGATCACCCCACGGGGTCTTGCGTTAAACAAGAACCGCTGAAATCAGCGGATTGAATTTTGGCTCCCCGTGTGCAACCCTCTTCATAACCATTCTCGTTCTCCGGCTGTTAACCGAAAACCTTCAATATCAAATGGTTATCAAGGCAATATCAAGATTGTAAAAATTGACTTTACGGCGAACCTGCCGCCCACCTTCATTTTGAACTACCGAGGATTACTCGGTGGTTCCCTTTCAGGTCAACTCGCCTTCTTTGCATATGTTACGAATGTGCAAGCCGATGGTGTCCGTATCCTTATCGAACCGCTGGCCCTGTAAAATCCGGCCGTCTCAAACCGCGGATCGGGCACCGGGACCGAAAGGCCGCGGATTTTCATTGCTGCCTGGAAGCGATGCTTCATCTGCGCGGCTTTCCCGAGCGCGATCATGAATTCGGCGGATTCATCACCGATATGCCCCTCCATTCGCAGCACATATCCCAAGTAGCCGTGGCTCCGCTAGTCGGAGGAACGCAGCAACCGGATGCGGGGCTGCACGGATAGGATTTTTCCGGACCATCCGATTTTATTCGTTCTCACGATCCTCCCAAGTTGTTTTTGCCTTCACCTTGTCGATAAGAAACCGCACGCCCTGGTTGTCGGACGGGTTCAGCCAGAGCATCTTCTCAAATATGTGCTCCGCATCGTCAAAGCGCCCAAGCCGCCAGAGACACAATCCATAGCCGTGCATGCAGCGCAGAAACGGGCGGTTGTCGATCAGGCCCCACGCTAAGACGCCGGTAAAGTCGTCACCCAAAGACAGCTCGCCGATGCACAAACCGACTTCGTAATGGTGGACGGCATCCTGGGGATGGTGGTCAAAGACGAAATTGCCCAGATGCGAGTGGGCATCGAGACAGCGCAGGTCCGCCTGGCACAGCTGCATCAAGATCTTTTCCGCCTCTGTCCGCTCGCCGGCATCTTTGAGGTCGTTGGAGCGGGTGATGGGGTCATTGAAAGGATCATCAGGGTCCTCGCCGGGCAGCACCTGTTCCATCTCGAACATGGGGCGTGGGCCGTGGGCGATGATCGGCTTGGCCCATTCCTCGATGGGCTCGCCTTCTTCTCCCCAGTACTCTTCCTTGGGGTCCCACATGCCCATCTCTTCAAGCCCCAGGGGAACCAGATCAAGGACCTTCACGTCGATCCGGGTCGATTGAATATCGCCGGAAAGATACGGATGACCGCCGTAACGCCACTGCTTCCGGGGTGTCACCGTGACGATGGCGCCAGGCACCACCTCCCAAAGGCGGTTGGCACGCAAGGTAATGATCCGGTCGCTTCCCAGCAAACGGCATCGGGCGGCCCGCTCCATGACCGACAGGGCGACCAATTCGACCGGTTTGCTCAGGTCGATGTCATCGTCGGTGGCCTTGTGCTGCCGCACGCGACGGGAAGGTGTCTTGGCCTCGGCAGGGTAAGGCTCGAGGTTGAGCCACCTGCGGTAGGCGGCGATGTAACGCGCCCCTGCCGAAGCCTTCGGCAGCACGACCTCGGAAATCGCAATTACATATTCCGTCCCGTCCTCGCGACGGCACTTTGCCGTCAGACCGCGCCGTTCGTTCCCGTCATAGTCTATTGCGATCACTGAAACCGGTTCCCCGATGACGAAACCGTCGGCAGGCAGGGCAATGTCTTCCTCAAAGGCCTGCCGAAAGGCCCAGAGCTGTTCATCATCGCCGTACGCATCGACGGTGATCTCCGCGATCAACTCGTCCAATGCGCCGAGTTCCTTGCCCCTATTGGAATTTCGCGTGCCCATCTTTTATTCTTCCTCCCAGATACCGGCTTTCACCAGACGTTGAATCAACGCCTTGCGTCGCAGGTGGCCGGCCATGAACTTTTTCAATTCGTTTTGGAATTGCTTTTTGGTCGCAAACAGATCATAGGCTTCGGCGATGTCGACAAGTATACGGCAGGCCTCGTCATACCCCCGCCCCGATCCGCGCTCGACGGGTTCTTTGACCGACGCCCAGGCCTTGGGAAAATCGCTGGACAGGTTTTTCAGGTACGCCTTGCGTTTCTCGCGGCGTTTGATCTCCCGTTGCTTGCGGTCTCGTTTTTGTTTTTCCATCCGGATTAGACGCGCCTTTTCGGCGTTCTGCCGCAATTCTCCCAACGTGCGCCGGGGTGCGTCGGTATCGCCCGTCTGCAAGCCGCGCCGCCAGGATGCGAACCGGTTCCGGATGGACCGTTCGGCCTGCTGCCCCTTGCCCTCCAGCAATTGTTTCAGGATCGAATGGACTTCTTCTCTTGGCAGGGCATCGATCCACTTTTCCATTTCCCGTCGTGAAACTTCCGTCTCCTGCGCAGCCGGGCTGCCCATGCCGGCACCCGCCAGAAGGTCCGGGTCCACCTCCAGAAATTCGGCGAGCGCCTGCTGGGCCGCAGTCAGGTTTCCCAATCCGCTCACGGACAGAGGCTCCGTCTCATCGTCATCCATCATCTCCCCGGCTACGGCCGGCAGCCAGCCGATGTACAGACTGCGCAGATCCCCGCGCAGCAGTTCATCACGAACCGGGGCCAGACGCGCCATCCATCCGCGGCCGTCCTCCATGCCGAAGCGGTCGTAGTTTTCCGACTCCTCCAAACGCCAGGTAATGATCCAATGGGTCTTGGTGGGATTGATATCCAACAGGTAAGGCGCGGCCACGGCCTTGGCCGTCTCTCGGGTCAAGGCCTCGATGGGCAGCCGCACCATGAAAATGGCCGTCATCCAGTTGGCCACATAGACATGGGCATCGAAATAACGCTGCATCATCTTTTCGGGGTCGCCCTTGAAGTCGCCCCAATTGTATTCGTTGGTGAAGCTGACCGGCGTAATCGTTGCCCGTGTCGAGAGCGCCCGCAGCTCGGCCATTTCATCTTCCTTCAAAGGCCGGTCAATGGACAGAAATTCGTAATACTGATATTCGCTCATGGTTCTGTTTTCCAATTCCAATCGGCCGTATTCCAAATGGCATTATTCATAGCTGTTGAAGAACAAACAGGTTCCAGAAACACCATGAGGCGAGTCACGACTTCAGGGAAAGTCGGAGACAACTGTAAACGGCTTCGTCGCAGAAATGCTTTCCATTGGGCTTTCTTATCCCTGTTTGTATAAAAATCCTGTGAAAAAAGCATGCGACGGTCTTCGAGTTGTGTCGAGCGTCGGGCAAAGGTCGTCATAATCGCCTCCCGCAGTGTTAAGAGAGAAAAGGTTTCCCTTTCCGCCAGAAATAGAATATCATAGATATCTTTCATCCGGCTGGTCAGGATATTTAAGGAGACCAGAGCTTCAAATTTTTCCGCAATGGCGGATTCTCGAGAGTACACCAGCAGGTTTGGCGACGGCTGGTCATCCAATAGAGTTGGGAAGTCCATCTCAACTGGTCCGGGTACAACCGTATCACCAAAACCAATATCCAATTGCAGCATCTTTCTGGCCGCTGTCAGTCGTACCTCAAGTTTCACCCGGACTCCTTTATAGTCGGTGCCCTCCGTAATTTGTTCGACGATGACCGATTCGTGGTTAAACCTTACGCCGTCATCAAGGTCGATACTGGCAATAGCAACAACTGCGTTTCGGATCTCGTTTATCTCATTAGGGGTTGAAAAACCGAGAAAATCGATATCCTTGGTAGGACGCAGCAGCGACATTTCGTAGGCAAGAAAGAGAAGAGCCCCTTTAAGGATCAAATTTCGGCGATAGGGAGAAATCGACAATCGGTATAGGAATCGCTCTTGCATATACTGAAGCAGCAACGCATCAAAATCGCGCCCATTTGATCTGGCTATATTCAACAGTCTCGCACGGACGGATGCAGCAATATCTTTGGTTGCTTTCGCCATGTCACGTCACCAGGGCTTTCAGGTAGGGCATCATGACGGTTTTGGCCTGACAAATAGCGGCATATTTCAGAAGGCGTGCAGTGTTGGCGTCTTTCTGCTTCAGATACTGTTTCAGTGCTTCCATGGCCAGGTCTTCACCAAGTTTTCGGCGGTAACGAAACATATCGCAGATTGTTTTTTCCTTCCCGTAAACCCTTATTTCACCAGCCGGTTCCCGAACAGATTCGATGCCGGGAGTGTAAAACCGCTCACGAAAGAAAAAGGGCTTGATGGGTGGATAAAAAATCCGGGGCGGTTTGGCTACATGGGGAATGGCCACATGGACCTCCGAAGGGTTGAAGGTGGTCAGTCCATGGAAATCGAGAGCAGACAGCAGGCAAATAATCCCCCCAGGAATGGCACGGCAAACTTCCACAAGTCCGGCATGCTCCCCTGACGCACCATATTCCGCGAGGCGATAGAGTCCGGGCTTGACTCGCTCAATGCGCCCTTGGTCAACCAGGGCTGATATTTCACGGGTCTGGAACCCTGCGGCACGAAGCTCCTTCATTCGGGCATAGCCGCCGGATGACTTGATGTATTCCGTTATACTGTCCATGTTTCTCTCGAATCGTTTTGACTGCCAATGTATACTATTGGCAGAAATATTTCAAGAAGAAACATTAAAAGCTGCCCATTACGCTACCTTCTATCCATAAAATTAGTTCGTAGGTGGATGAACTGGCAGGATTTATAGGGTGGTCGCAAAAGCGGTATAACTACTTGATATAAAAAGAAACCCGGCCATTACTGGCCGGGCATGGATTTTGGCTCCCCATGTGCAACCCTTTTCATAACCGTTCTCGTTCTCCGGCTGTTAACCGAACACCTTCAATAACGGGTTATCAAAGATCAGGGCGCTCCCGGTGGGGCGGAGGCGGCGTTGAGTCACATTTCCCCGATTAATAGGCTTCATTCCCAATACAGTTCTCTTGCCTGAGATGAATGAAAATATTGTTTCCCTTGATATCCACTTGACTCCGATACTTTTTAGTGGGGCATGATGCCAAGCGGTTTTTCCCATCCAGATTATTTTTACTGGTTCAAGGCCTCCACCTTGCCACTTGCAATCGCCAACTCATCTTTTTTGAAAAATGACAGCCAGATGGCACGCAACAAAAACACGAACAGCACAATAGCCCCGGCGGAAAAAATGACGTCCGGAACCAACCGTGCCCAGCTCAATGCGCGAATCACAGGTCCGGATGTGATTTCCGGGCTACGAGCAAAACACAATCCATATTTGACAGCGAAATAAAGCTGATAAAACCCGGAGGGAATCAGACTGAAAACAGCCATGCTCGCCAACCCGCCGTTAAGCCCCCAGAAGCTCCATTTCAGCATTTTATCCAACTTTATGTTTTTGTTATATATGTGGTCGCCATATGCGCTAATCCTCCCAGTGGATGCACTCTGCGGGACATGTCTCGATGGCCTCGTCGATACATTGCTCCGGTCCACCCTCGGCGGTAATGACAAAGGCTTTTTCTGCCTCATCATCGAAGCCGAACACGTCAGGACACAGTTCAACACAACTTTCGCAACCGATACATTCTTCCGTATCAATGTAAACTTTCTTGCTCATGCCCTATCCCCCCAATATTAAAGCCGTCTCATTGCCTCATATAAACTTGGTTTGTTACTCACCACGAATCATGACCAGCAGCATTTTAAACGGTGTTTTGGCATGAAGGGCATGGGCGATATTGGCCGGCATAATCAGCATCTCACCGGCGACAACATCCTGCGGCTGGCCACCTATGGTGATTTCCGCCTTGCCGTCTAGGATATGAACCACTGCGTCGAAAGGTGCTGTGTGCTCACTCAGCCCCTGGCCCTCATCAAAGGCGAAAAGCGTTATGTTGCCAATATCTTTCTTTATAAGCGTTTTGCTGACAACGGAACCGTCAGCGTAGTCGATGTATTCTATCAAATTGAACGCCTTGCCTTTCGCAGCGCTGGATGTGTCGCTCATATAGCCTCCCATGCCGATGTGCCTGAGACGCCGTCTGCATTATCGCTGTCCGACGTCTCAGACTTTTAAACTACCTTCTCAAATTCATCCTTGCCGACACCGTAGATGGGGCAGACCCAGTCCTCGGGCAACTCTTCGAAAGCAACACCCGGTTCGATGCCACCCTCCTCGTCGCCTTCCGCGGGGTCGTAAATGTAATCACAAGGGATACAACGCCATTTGTCCATGATTACTACTCTTTTTCCACTCAGTTAGTTTCCGGCCATCATAGCCGCGATGTCTTCTTCGACGGTGCCGATGGGCTTGATGTCGAATTTCTCAACCAGCACGTTGGCCACGTTGGGCGACAGGAAACCCGGTAGCGTCGGCCCCAGACGGATGCCCTTGACACCCAGGAACAGCAGGGCCAGCAATACTGCCACCGCTTTTTGCTCGTACCATGCAATGTCGTAGGAGACGGGCAACTCGTTAATGTCGTTCAGGCCGAAAGCCTCTTTGAGTTTCAGGGCGATCACAGCCAGGGAATATGAATCGTTGCATTGCCCGGCATCCAGAACGCGGGGAATCCCGCCGATATCACCAAAGTTCAACTTGTTATAGCGGTATTTGGCACATCCTGCGGTCAGGATCACCGTGTCCTTGGGAAGGTTCTCAGCCACTTCGGTAAAGTAGCTGCGAGCCTTCTGACGACCGTCGCATCCGGCCATGACCACAAAGCGCTTGATGGCTCCCGATTTGACGGCGTCGATGACTTTATCGGCCAGGGCCAGAACCTGATGATGAGCGAAACCGCCTACGATTTTGCCGGACTCGATCTCTTGGGGCGGTGCGCATTGCTTAGCCCGCTCCACAACAGCAGAAAAATCCTTTGCCCCGCCTGCCGCCCTGTTCGCGATATGTTTGGCTCCCGGATAGTTAACCACGCCGGTGGTGAACAGCCTGTCGAGATAGGTGTTATCCTTCTTTATTGGTATCAGGCAGTTGGTGGTCAGCACGATGGCACCGTTGAAGGATTCGAAATCCTTGTTCTGGTGCCACCACGATCCACCATAGTTGCCGATGAAATGGTCGTATTTTTTGAAAGCGGGATAGTAGTTGGCCGGCAACATCTCGCCGTGGGTGTAAACATCCACACCCGTTCCTTCGGTTTGTTTGAGCAGTTCCTCCATGTCTTTCAGGTCGTGACCGGAAATCAGGATACCGGGATTTTGGCCCACGCCGATGTTCACTTCGGTGATTTCAGGATTGCCATAGGCTTTGGTGTTAGCTTCGTCCAGTAAGGCCATGGTGTTAACGGCGCACTCTCCGGCCTTCATGACCATTCCGATCATTTCGTCCGTCGAAAGTTCTTTGGTGGTGGATGCCAGGGCCTCCATGAGAAAGCCATAGATGTCGTCTTTTTCATGGCCGAGAATCGCGGCATGATCGGCGTAGGCGGCGATGCCCTTGCCGCCAATGATCAGAAGCTCTCTCAGGGATCGTTCATCCTCGTTCTGAGCGGCCGTGATGCGAACTTCATCCGACATGGCTTTGGCCACGATTTCTTCTTTGTCATCCGAAGCCCAGATGGCACAATCCGGTAGCTCGCCGGATATATCCGCCCCGAGCTTCTCCTTGACCGCATCGCGAGCCTCGAGGGCTTGCTTGATCCGGTCGATGATTACATCATCGTCCCAGGCCACGTTGGTAATGGTACTGAAAAGGGCTTCACAGATGAAGCGGCCGGCGTCTTTGTCCACCGTGCCTTTTTCCTTCAACTTTTCCCCATAAACCGAAATCCCCTTACACACGTAAATGAGCAGATCCTGAAGATCAGCGGTCTCCTCAGGCTTGCCACACACACCTTTGACGGTGCAACCGGTGTTCTTGGCTGTTTCCTGGCACTGAAAACAAAACATGGTTCTTCCTCCTTATATTATGGTTTAATATTTTCAATATCTCTCGCTCATAACCTTTCCACAGACAAAGAGATCGTATCCGTTTTATATTAGATTTGTGTTCCTATCCCGCGTCTTATTGGGCTTGGAAAACTGCCATATTTCTATGCGGTGCCCTTCCGGATCAAAGATATAGAACACCCGTGCATCCCATGGATGCTTCATAAGCTGCGTCGGTCTCATACCAATTACTTCCATATGATCTCGCGCCGCTTCAATATCATCGACTTCCAAGGTGATAGTGACGCCCTTGCCCCCGCAGCCTTTGATGGATGATCGTTTTTCGTCGGCTGCTCAATCTCGACATTTCATTTAAGCCAAATTCCACAAACCAATCCGTGGCAAATAAAACGGGCAATTTCAACTGATTCCTGTAAAACTCAACTGTTTTTTCCCATTCCTTACAATAAAGAATTGTATTGGTTGTTATCAGGCAATTTTCCATCATCAACCAGTATTTCCCACTGATCTCTTTAGGTACGTGTTCTGCAATCGATCCAAAAGAGCATGAAATTCATCGTGTTTTCCAACGCCGATACGCTCGCGCTCAAGCTGCTCAAACGCCTCAAAAAGTTCGGTGTCCTTCTTTGCATCCAATTTGGCATCTGCCATGGGAAAAAGGACCGTGTTCTCTTTGGCGATATGTTGGGTCAGCAGTGCTACATATTCGTTGATGATCCGTTGGACGTTCGCGGCGTTTGCTTTGTCCCTGGATTTGTTTTCGATCACGGCGTCTTTGAGTCTGGCGACAAGCTTCCGACCTTGTTCGTGTTCGCTAAGCATGACCCCAATCGGGCCTCCTTCCCGTGGCACACCTGCGACTTCCAATGCCGGAAATAGAAAGTCCTCTTCCTTGCCGTGATGGCATTTGTCGACGAAAATCGTCAAAAATTCTAAAATACCATCGAGATGTTCAGTATCGACGCTTTCACCATGTTTCAATTGATCACCCACTGTTTGTAAAACCCGTAGCATGAGCGCTATTCCCTCATGTTCTTTTTTTAGCTCCTCCGTTGCTTTCATTGTAAAGCCTCCTTTGGTACGGCCACCTCATCCTTTTGAAATAGCAACTGTTTTTTTCTACTTTATCGTCTGCAAAAATAGTCATCCTACCTTGCCTTTGACAATAAATATTCTTTAAGGGCGGCGGCTTGGTTGAACTGGTTGTCGCGAGCCGAAAAGAGAAGGGTGACGCGTCCTTTCGTCGCGAGCTCATGAAGTTGATTCACCAGCCCTGGCTTCTTATCCAATTCGGAAAAATAACGACTCCTGAATTCTTCCCATCTGGAACGATCATGATTGAACCATTTTCGGAGAGATGTGCTTGGGGCTGCATCCCTTAGCCACAGATCCGCTTTCAATCTTTCTTTGGCCATGCCCCTTGGCCAGACTCGGTCTACCAGGATGCGAACCCCATCTTCCTTTTCAACTGGGCTATATACACGCTTCGACTGAATATCCATTTTCGTCATTGGAACTCACAAGCTATTTCTTAGAAACCCGGCCCACAGCATATTTTATCTGAAACCATTCTCCTTGTGCTTTTCCGCAATCGCGCCGGCCAACTTATCCAGAGCTTCAAAATCATTCTCCGAGGGAACCCCTTTGCAGAGAACGGGTTCCAGCACTTCGACTTTCAAATTGGGAATCATTCCCGCAAGTGTTTCCACGGTCTTGCCCCCCCAGCCATAGGAACCGATAATGGAAAGAAACTTTGCCTTGGGTCTTAAGGCGTTCGCCAGCAAGGTTGCATAGGCGGCTAAAGGATGGGGGCCGACCAGAACAGTCGGCACGCCCACGACAACGGTCGCGGCATCGACAAGCGCCATGGCGAGTTTTCCGATATCGGTGACAGCCAGATTGAACAGTTCGACGCGAACCCCTCGTTCAACCAGGCTGGACACCAGGTGGTCCACCAACTGCCGGGTGCTGCCGTGCATGGACACAAAGGGCAAAACAACCAAATTGTGGGGCGCGCCCATTACCCAGTCCCGATAAGCGTCCCTGATCCAGGCCGGCTGGTCGTAGATCTGGCCGTGGCTTGGGGCGATCATCTGAATGTCATAGGCTTTGAGTTTCTCTATATTTTTTGTAATCACATTGCGAAAGGGCATCATGATCTCGGCAAAGTACCGTTTAGCCGCTTCGTACACACGCCCTTGGTCAGTCACGAAAAGATCGGTGGTCGCGATATGGGAGCCGTAGAAATCACAACTGAACAGAATGCGGTCTTCTTCCAGGTAGGTCACCATGGTTTCCGGCCAGTGGACCCAGGGTGTGTGGATGAACTTCAGGGTCTTGTCACCAAGGGATAACGTTCCACCGTCTTCCACGGTGACAAAAGCGTTTTGGGGGATCTTTAAAAGGTCTATGAGCATCCCTTTGGCTTTAGGGGTCACAACGACCTTTGCTTCGGGAAACCGTTCAAGCACACGAGGGATGGCTCCGGAATGGTCCTGCTCGGCATGATGTGAAACGATAAAGTCGATTTTGTCCACCCCATCCAGTTGCGCCAGCAATTCATCGGCCATGAGCGGATCGACCGTGTCCAGCAAAACCGTTTTTTCGCTGCCCTGAACCAAATAGGCATTGTAGGTCGTGCCGTCCGGGAGCGGAATGAGCGAATCAAAAAGGCGTCTGTCCCAGTCCACGGCCCCCAGCCAATAAACGTTTTCCTTGATTTTCCGTTTTTGCATGAGTGCACCTCCTATCCATTAAATATTTTTAATCAAGCCCGGAAAGTTCGCAATCGAAACCGCGCCTTCGGAATGCCCAATCAAGCTCATCGATCACGGCGTCATCCATCTGACTGAGATTTGCTCACTGTTGGTCTGTTCTTTTTTATTCTATGATTTCTATCCTTAAATATGATAATCACCGGCTGCTTCTGGTTGGTAGTGGATTTGTTTAACCATACGCCTCTTTATGCCGGTGGGTACGTTCCACTCTATCATATCTCCAACTCTATACCCCAATACGGCCATGCCAATGGGAGCCAAAATGGATATTTTATTTTTACTTATATCCGCATCTTCAGGGAATACAAGGGTATATTTTGTTTCCTCTCCCGTATCCAGATCTTCAACAGAAAATTCGGAGTTCATGGTGATCACATTTTTAGGTACCTTTTCCGGCGCGATGACACCGCAGTCAGCCAGTGCGGTTTGCAGTTCATTCAGGTATTTTTGATCTCGGATATTGATATCATAGGATTCTTCAATAAGTCTTTCCAATCGTATCAGATCGAATTCTGTGATAAAAATTGTTCTTTTTTCCATGTCTAAAAAGTTCCCCTAAAGTTAAGCTTTTTTTTGCAAATGCCGTCTTCGGAACTTACGCTGCCTTTTGAGGCCATTTCGGCGAAAAAGGTAAACACTTGGTTCCTCTGTCCATTGGGTTCTTGACAATCGTGAGCAACATCTTGAAGGGTTTTACGGCATTTACGGAATGAGGCACATCCGCGGGCATCACGACGACTTCTCCAGACTTGGCAATCATTTCCTTGCCCCCAATCGTCAAAGCCACCTCACCGTCCACGACCTGGACCATAGCATCGCCGGACGTGGTGCGGGTGCTCAATCCTTCTCCTTGATCAAAGGCAAAGAGGGTCATGCTCAATGCATTGTTCTCGACGAAAGTGCGGCTTATGACTCTTCCTTTTTGATAATCTACGAGGCCCGCAAGGACGTGGGGTTCTGAAAATGGGATATTTTTGATAAGATCCTTTCTATTCATTTTTCCCTCCACTTCTGCGGGGAAAAAAAACTTAACACTTCGTTCCTCCGCAATATTTTTTCACATACTCTTAAGCAAAACGCTCGTACATTCGCCTCGCCCTTCATGCGGTGCGAAGGATTCCGTCAAGCATCTCGGAATTGCGGAAGGTCGTATAGCCCATGTCATCAAGGGGATAATCCCAGGTTCCGCTCTGATGGATAATATTCCCGCCGAATCCCGTTTTAAAGCGGTACAGTCCAAAGTACGGGTGAGTTTCGTCTTTTCCTGGTGAAACCGCCCCCAAATCATAGTTCAGGCACCCTTTTGACCGAGCAATCTGCATTGCCGTCCATTGGGTTAAATAAGGTGCCATCAAATTCCGTTTCTCATTAGAAGAGGCGCCAAAAAGATAGGTTGCCGTCTGGCCCGAGATCACGATAATGGCCCCAGCGAGCAAATCCCGACCGTGCTTTGCGAGAAGGAACAAAACCTTTGCTGAATCGGGAGCCGAGGATTCTGAAGGGAAAAGCGCTGCGAAGTGCTTGTATTCGCAGAGTTGAAAATGGTTGCGCTCTGCTGTCTGCCGGTGGAGTTCGTAGAAGGCCGGGAGTAAATCCGGAGAGGCTTGGAACACCTTAACCCCTCTTCTTTGAGCCAACCGGATATTGTACCGCGTCTTGGACTTCATTCCGGACATGAATTGTTCTTCACTACGGCGCAGATCAAGCACGAGTCTATCAGTAAAAGTGAGATCAACCATCGCCTTTCGAATGTTCCAGCGCTTCGTGCCGAAATTCATACGCAACTCCTGTAATCGCGTTTCAGGACGCTCGAATAATTGGCGGTGCAAACAACCAATGACCGAATGATCTGCATACTGTGATTTCCAAGGGAGATCATACCGGATGAAGGCTACCGAGGGATGCAAATGTCTCTTTACCTCACCAGATAGTGCCTCCAGGAAAAGTCCGTACTGATCCAGTTCAGGACTGAATTCAGGGCCCTGTGGAACATAGGCCACAGCGATCCCGGGCAATACGGTCCTCGTCAGAACAAGGAAATCACCATCTGAGCCCGAAGACGTGAAATCGAATGCGAGCGGCGTCCAACCAAGGTGAGACTTGACGGTGCTCCAGAATCCCGTCTGGAAGACGATATCCGTAGGGAGAAGCCTCCCTGCTTCCTTTTGTCTCAAACGTATCTTAATGTTATCCCGGTCCATTGCTTATAAACTCAACCTTTCAAATTGGTGGATAGTTTTCCAAACAAAAAATATCTCTATAGGCCTATTAAAAACATAAGTTGAATGGCTCTTTCTTTTGATAATGTGGATTTGCAATAATTCACAATAAGATCAAAAAAGAAGAGACCCTAATGGCTCATGAGGAGGATTTCTCACAAACTCAAGCCGAAATTCGGGTCCATGTGCAAATTGGCCGTTACTTTCTTTTGTTGATCGCTCGCCAGCCACCAAGTGGCGAGCAGATCGGCCGGTAAATTTTGCTCATGTCACGGGCCTGTTCGATGACGTAGAACAATTTTGGGTCAATGCGCCGAACGTCTGGGAGTATCCATTTCAGATCTCGGCGCCGGCAGGCGATATAAAGTTCATTGACCGGTCCCCGCATGCCCTCGCCCTGAAACACGGTGACCGGTTGACCCTTTCCTCTCAAATGCGTTGCGATAATGGGACCTTTGTCTGGAGTGATAATCCTGAGGATTTTGGTTCCAAAGGCCAGTTTTCGCTCTACAAGAATCCCCACCACGTTGCCGGTGGCAAAACCAAATGCATAAAAAATGACCAGCAGTGGTTTGTCCGTGATCTGATTGATTACCGTGCTGGCGACGGTCACCCAGATGATGATTTCAAAAATGGCCAGACAAAATGCAATGGCGGTTCGTCCTTGAACCGTGACGATCGTTCGAACGGTGCCGATGGACACGTCACAGATCCTGGCAAAAAAAATGATGACCCCTGTCAGGAGAATATTTTGATCGATCATATTTTATTATCTTTCCACATAGCTTGGTGATTGCCTGAGAGTACACAACCTTTCAGTCATTATATTCCAGTCCCACGCCATGCCGGACAGGATCATCTTCCGCCAACAGCGATGCCCTTTCTGCACAGCACTGTCGCGACCTTATCTTCGTTTTTCAGAAATGCATCAAAGCTATCAACCCCGAGCCAAGCGTTGGTTCCCGTCAGGCGGTCTCTTGTTCCGCCTCTCGTAGATGATTCCCCCGGTTCCGTCAGAAACTTTCCTTAAACGCCAGTATTCCTCTCTGATTTCCTTTAGCCTTACCGCGATATCCTTGCAGGCACTCATGGACGAATTCATGGAGTCAACGATCTCTTCAAAGTGGTGGTGAATCTCTTTGCCGACATCGTCCATGTTGAGTGCTTTATCGGCTTCCGTGCACTTATCCATATTTTTTTTAAGGTCCGTAATAGTATCCTCGGCAATGCTAAGGTTCATCATGATTGTACTCAGCGGTGATGCCAGATCATCCGCGAAGCATCCCGCGAGCTGACCGATAGACTCAAGTTCCTTCCACCGCAACGCTTCGCTGATGTTGGTAACGATTCCATGGTAAGATATCGCTTTCCCGCTGACATCTCTTCTGGCACTACCGTTTAAGTCAACCTCGATGATTTCTCCCCTGTTATTGCGGAGCATCTCCCTACCATAGGACGCTGTGCCCTTTTCCATCAACTCCATTAAAAAGGCATCGCAGGATCGAGGATCGACAAAAAACTCCTTGATGTTTCTGCGAACCGCCGCCTCCTTGCTCTCCAGCCAGAGCAACTCCACCCCCGCAGGATTAATGTCGATAAAGCTCCCATCGGGTTCCAAAACATAGATCATGTCTTTGGATCTTTCGAATACTCTACGGTATTTTTTTTCACTGGCATTCAATTCCTCTAAGGCTTTTGTTTTCGAAGTAATGTCCTCGATAAAGCGATTGAGCCTTCTAACCCGTTTATTTTCCCGGTACTCCACTTTCCCATAATCCAAAACCCATCGGACTTCATTGTCTGGTCTCGTAACTCTGTAAGTCACCTCGCCGGAACCTTCCGCTTCCAAGTTTTGGTAATGCCGCAGCACCTTCTCCCTGTCTTCCTCATGAATAAAATCAAAAATGCTCCTTTTCTTGGCAAGAAACTCCTCTATTGGAACGTCATATAACGCCTCTGCGGCAGGATTGGTTTCGACAAGGTGCGCATCGAAAAAAGCGGCATCTCTAACCTTGACTTCGTCATCCGGTTCGCTGAATGAAAATGACAGTATCACGTGACGCATGGAGTCGAGAATGTTTCGCAACCTCTTTTGAAGTCTCTGGGTTTCAAGGGTTTTCTGCCGCCTTTCCGTTATGTCGGTCAACCACCCAAGGATTGCGTTCCGTCCGCCGTACCCGATAACGCACATATCCATATCCACCAGCACTGGTTTTATATGTTTGGCATGCAGATGAAATTCGATTTGGCTTTTCCGGCCTCGTTGTTTTCCAATGTCTTTAACCCGTTCCATCACGTGTTTCGTGTCATTTGAGGAAACGAAATCCACAAAGGAGGCCCCTATGATTTCAGGAATGCTCTTTCCAGTCAGCCGGTTGAAAGCAGGATTTGCAAAAACGATTTTACCATCCTGCATTATAACTATGCTTTCGTTAACGGCAGATACGACAGCCTTGTAATCCACACGGTCGCCAACACGAATATCTCTCTCTTGTTGTTTATTCTTTCTCATCGTGTTTTCCAGTCGATAAAAGAGCGAGGGGAAAGAATCCGCCTTCAGCATAACCTCTCATGTAGCGCTGAAGCCATAAATAAGGACTCTACCCCCGCACATATTCTGTCTCTCAGAGAGTATACAGCCTTTTAGGCAATATATTTCAGCCCCATGCCATACCGGACAGGCTCACCTTCCGCCAGTTGCCGATGCCATTTGACTTCCGCCACACATATGGACCGCGGCCGCCCCTCGGCTACCATTGATTCCGGAATATGCGGGTAGCCGACCATCCGTACAATGAGAATGGTTCCGGCCTTATATTCACCGGTCGTTTCGATATAGAAACCTTCGCTTGAAAAATTGTGCATAAACCCATCCGACGCACGGGTAGTGCCACTACTAGTGAATGGTCGGCAGGTGATGGCTGCCTCAGTGAGATTTCGCAGGGCGGCTCGGTCAATCATCCTCTCTCCATTATGTCTTCCATGTTGCTCATCAAGCAGACTGTCTATCCAATCATATTTGTCACAGAAGATATGATGTTCAGGGCCTTGCATATTTGTGCTTATTTTTTTCCAGAACTCGATTTAGCCATCCAAAACACTGATAACCAGGACGATGATACCGGTCGACCTGGTTGACTCCACCCGGTGAAGTGCCATTTTTCGTCAATTCAATCCATTCGACGAAACATTCCGCACCGCACCAGCACCATGCAATGATTCAATGATGGATGGTATCTGGAGGTTTCAGTATCAGGATGCAACGCTTTATAAATTATTCGATATATCCACTTGCCTCAAGGCGCCAATCTTCTTGTCATAGAGAATTCTACTTTTTACATAGCCACATTCATTTTGGCTTCAAGTCAAGCACGCTGTTGTAAGTTCCGAAAACATTCGGGCAAGTCTGATCATTCCGAGGATCTTCTATCCACTTTTCATTTGCTATAAATTTATACTCATAGTTTCCCGGCGGGATCATCATGGTGCAACTCCATATACCATTTCCATCATTTTTCATGGGATGAGAGTTAGGACTCCACTCGTTAAAATCCCCTGAAAGGAAAATCTTACTGGCATCGGTGGATTCAAATATGAACGTAACTTTTTGCCGCTTCATTTTGGGTGCATGCCTTGCTGTTTTCATGCAGCAGCTCCTTTTAATAGTTATTTATGCAATCGTACTTATTTTTGTCTCGATGGATTTAGGCCGTAAGGGGACAAGCCCTCATGGTCTCTCTGATTTTCTTGTAGACATCTGAAAATCGAATCAGGCCCACAATTTCATGTCTGTCTTTTACAAAAAGAGACCCGTGGCGGAAGACGACAAAGAGATGAAAAGCTGCGTCTATTTTATCATCGACATTCACCATATGGTCAGGTATCGGCAATTTGATAAATTCATGGATTTTGAGGGAGCGAGCCTTTTTCCACAACTCGCCAAACGGCGTGTACCACAATCGATAAACCTCCTTCATCGACTCTATTGATCTTTGAACCATCCCATAATAAGGAGTGGATTTAGGGATGTCGATGTTGAGGTATTTTGACTCCAGGCCCTTTACAACGTCTATTGGAGACAATTTCCCAAGGATTTTCCCCGTTTCACCATAGACTATCAGAATTCTTTCAGGAGCCTTCCCCGACTTAAACTCCTGATCGGCCTTTTCCAAGGCTTCCACAGCTTCCATGAAAGTGGCTTGACTGGAAATCTTGGGGGAACTCATCAATTGTCCGCATCAATTCCCTTACCATCATCTTTTCCATAATGTTTCTCCTATACTCCCTGATTGACTACCATATCCATATGCACTCAAGCTTCTCTGAGCGTAAGAGCCTTCAAAGTCAACCGATGCAATATTTCCCCGTCGTGGGTGACAAGACTGCCTTTAACGATTTCATCTTTCAGATCGATTTTTCCCGTGCCTTTTTTGAACAGATGTTTGACAAAATAGTATAAGTTTTCAGAGTACAGTGTGCTTGCGTCCATCGCCATCACGCCTGAAAAATTCTTGATTCCGCAGACATAAACGCCCAATCTCTGTATAACTTTCCCAGGTTCGGTCACTTCGCAGTTATTCCCATTTCCGACTGAGATATCCATAATGACCGAACCCGGCTTCATGGTGAAAATCATCTGTTCTGTAACCAGAACAGGTGCAACCTCACCTGGAACGTGAGCGCTGAGAATTACCACGTCAGCATCTTCCAAATGAAGAGCGATGATACTTTTTTCAATTTCAAGCCACTTCCCGTTTACTGATTTCAAGTAGCCTTCTTTTGCGACTGCCAATTCTTGGGGAAAGTAAAATTGGATCACCTTTGCTCCCAATCTTCTCGCCTCAAGGGTGGCATTTTCGCGAATATCAAGTGCCTTGACAACGCCGCCAAGCTGTTTTGCTGTGGCAATAGCCTGGAGTCCCACAGCACCTGTGCCTATGACTAAAAATTGAGCCGGCCCAATTGTACCATTCGCGGTACTGACCTTCGGCACAAATCTCGGCAATTGATTAGCCGCCATGATAACGGCCTTATACCCGGTGACCGCGCGCATGGAAGATAAGGCATCCATTCTCTGGGCACGAGATATGCGCGGGATGCCGTCCATTGTGAAAGTTGTGATGTTTTTATCTATGAGCCGGCTGATCATGTCATGATTTTCAGAGGCGTCCGGATTCAGGAACGTAATCAAAATGCTCCCGTCCCTAAGCATGTTCACCTCGTGCTGTTTAACCCTTTCGTTAAACACCGGCTGATTTACCTTCAAAACGATATCGGATTCGGCGAACAGACTTTCCGCATCAGGAATTAACTTTGCTCCTGCAAATTCGTATTCATCATCGCTTATATAAATTCCCTCCCCAGCCGATGATTCTACTGCCACATCAAAACCCAGGTCAATGTACCTTCCTATGATCCTCGGTATGGCCGCCACTCTTTTTTCTGCGGTCAAGATCTCTTTTGGTATTCCGATCCGCATAGCTAAATCATTCCTTGTCTCTTCGCTATCTTTGACCCTGTATAATCTTGATCACAGTACATGCATAATTTTTCTTCAGGTGATATTTGATCTGCCTTCTCCCCCGTAAACAGGACACGGATTTTATATCTTCTTAAAGCTTTGAGCTCCTGGTGAAAAATATGCACTCCAAATGGATAAATTTCGCCCAAAGAATCGGTATTGATCAGTATGCTATGAAATTCGTCGGCATTCTTTCTAAGCTTCTCAATAAGATGCCACGTCGAGCTGCCGTCAAATTCACCTATTAGTTTTAAGTACAGAGTTCCAGGATTTCGATAGGTGAAAATTTTAAATTTCGATGCCATGATATGTCTCCTCTTAATGGTTCAATATTCTTATGATTGACCTTCAGTCTGGAATCAGGCATTTTACGCCAAAATATGGACTGGAAATAAAAGAGTTGTTTTGAAAAAGGCTTTCACCTTCTTTTCTTGCTGAAGAATCATCAAACTCTTCGCAATGTAAAACAGGCCCTCCTTCTTTCGAGCTGTTTCTTAAATAAAGACAATCCGATCGGTACATACAAGTTTCGCATATTCCTGGATTGTTGGGCGTTTGAGCCATGATGGTCTCCTTTTTGAAGCAAAATAACACTGATTTATCGATTCTTTTTACCCTATTGTTCTAAAGTTGCCTTTCTAATGCACAAATTTCCGAGTGAAGTTTCGTTAATGTGTCGTGGAATATGGGAGGATAAGGTGTAGCCCTTAGTCTTTCGAGTACGTTCCGTACTGACATGTTTATTTCACTGCTGAAACCATCTTGGATATTTTTAAGCATTTGTATTAACGCATCACTAGCCAGAATTCTCACATCGTAGTAAATATTGTCATCATCTAGAATGTTAAGCACCTGGCGAATTAACTGATGACACGGGCTCTGAATTTCCGCGGCTCGTTTTAGCACCTCTTCGCGAAGCCGCCAGTTTCCCTTGTATCTGAGTATCCTGAGCAGCCCTGGCTGACACTCAGACAAGAGGTCCGCGCCAGCCAACTCATCAAAGATTTCCAGAACCACTCCCCAATCGGTAAGGTTTCCAAAAGGATCTTCTTTCATTGAGTTACTCCTTTACCGCAAGAACGGCTTTAAAAAATATTGGGCAAAGAAAAAGAAAAGGATGTTTCCTGAAACTTCATTTCCAAATTTTCAAAAATCATCATATTCCATGTATTCCTAATACTTATCCATCTGTGCAGGCGTTAGACCGTTATTCTGTTTTGAATCCGTCTGGTCGATTGGAACCAGCGGGTCGAATAGATGCCGGTCAAGGCTTTTGACCTTGCCTTCCGGTGTAATTAGTTGAATATAAGTATCTCCAGCATCGTCAAGTATGATGAAAGGCATTCCGGAAGCTCTATTTCTGACCAGATCCATGTGAATTACCTCCAAAGGTATAATTTTTTCTCTTTCGCTCACAGGACAGGCGTATTTCGTTAAGCGCCGTCGTTCATTGCGATGGAATTTTAGCAAGGTTAATGCCAACCGCGCTTTTAATGACATAAGGACCTGATATGTAAAACAAATGTGATTAAGTTTGGAATCAAAGGAAATACTTGAATGGGAATAAAACGCCCGCCAAAATTAATAAAATGTGATATAACATATTGAAATATTATAAATATTTTATGCGGGCGATTTCGCCCACTTGGCGGGCGTTTTTTTGAACTTAAGTCAAGGACATCTTCCGGAAAAGCGCTCTTCTGGAAATACCCAACATTTTGGCGGCCAGGGTTCGGTTGCCTCCCGCCTGCTTTAAAGCTTTTGTAATGAGAGATTTTTCCAATTCATGTAAGGCTTCGTGTAGATTAATTTCTTTTGTGATCGGTGCTGTCTTAGGCACGGAACCCGGCGAAAGAAATTCGATGCGACCCAAGGTCACGTAACGCTTTAATACATTGCGTAATTCGCGGACATTGCCGGGCCAGTCATACTCCATCAGAATATCCAATATACGACCTGGCACTTTGGAAATGCCGGGGGGAGCCTTCATCTTTTCCAAAAAATGCTCCACCAACAAGGGGATGTCTTGTCTGCGTTCCCGCATTGGAGGCAACTGGATTTGGATCACCTGTATACGATAATAAAAATCATGTCGCATGCGACCGGCGGTTACTTTATCGACCAAGGGCACATTTGATGCAGATATGATGCGAAAATCCGATGACAGGACTTCCGTGCCGCCGACCGGACGGTACTCTCCTCCCTCTATGGCTCTTAGCAGTTTGGCCTGCATATTAATGGTCAGCTCACTGACTTCATCGAGAAACAAGGTGCCGCCGTCGGCTATGTCCAGGTAGCCCGGCGCATCGGCATGGGCGCTGGAAAAGGCCCCTTTACGATGTCCGAAAAACTCCCTTTCAAACAATGATTCTTGAATCGCACCACAGTTCACCGCCACGAATCGCTTATCTTTTCTGTCACTATGATTGTGTATGGCGCGGGCGACGAGTTCCTTGCCCGAGCCTGTCTCACCGAATACCGCAACACAGGCATCCGTTGCGGCAGCCTTGAGGATCAGTTCATAGACCGTTTGCATTGCCGGTGAACGACCCAGAATTTCACCAAGTCTATACCTTTCCTTCAAGGAAGATCTCAGAGCCCTGTTTTCATTGTCCAGTTGCGCCGCAATTTCCTGGGCGGCAACTTGCTGTTCTTTTATCTCAGTAACGTCTTTAAAAGTTGATAACAAAGCCGGGCGCCCCTTAAAAGCAATGGGACTGTGACATACTTGGACCCAAAACCTCCTATCAGATCGCTTCAGCAAATAAGCTTCCTCGACCTTCTTTGCGATAACACCACCTACCGTCGGCTTATAGAGCATCGCTATTTCATCCGCCTCTCCTGCGGAAGGGGCTTGGACTTTGCCATTTATTATATCATCTACAGATGAAACGTTGAACATCTCACAAAAGGATGGATTTACGTAGTAAAACCGTGAATCTTGAACTAGGGCCACACCTTCGGCGACTTGCTCGGTAAGCACTCTGTATCGTTCTTCGCTCTCCTTGAGGCTCTCTTCGGAACGCTTTAGCCAAAAAACCTTACCCAAACGTTCGCCGATGACCCTTAAAAGCCGGTCCTCCTCTTCGAGAAAGACCCCCTCATTTCCATCCAGCGGTGCCTGTGTATAAAATACGTCCACATCCCCGACATGTTGGTCGTTCAGGATAATTTTGGCATTCTGTCGATAACGTGTTTCTTTGAAATTCTGAGAGGTATACTCTTGACCGTCTATTCTAATCCGTGCACATGCGTTTTCCGGATACTGCCAGGCCGCGGGAATAAGCTCCACTGAGCGCTGCATAATCCATGACAATGAAACATCCTGGTTTTCGAACAGATTGGATATGCCGTACAGACAATTGAGTTCCTTGATCCTTTCGGTCAACGCGTTCGGGGCGGTGGATATCTCCAGCGGCTTGCAGTAATCATTATTTTGGCTATTTCCCATTTGTTTAGCGCTCTTATCTGTTATTTATTTTTCATCATTTATATCATACTTGATAGGTCACCCCGAACACCGTATCCGAAAGCCACTTCTTGAAGCCAGGGTTACCGCAGAATTGCTTGAACAGCTCGGTACTCTGCATGTGACGCTCATTGGCCATGCCGCAGTTGCTCCGCCTCGTATTTTTCAAATGCGTCGTAGTTCGGAATGCCACGCGAGCGATTACGCTTGCCTTGAATGGTCTGGTCCACCCGCCCCTTGATGAATACGCAAAGTTCCGCGAAACGCAAAGCATGGATAAAGAACGTTTTTGCCTTGAACCTTCGCTGAATGCTGGTGTGAATTTCGGCATGGCTGAAGGGACGGAAACTGCCGTAGCTGGCGTCGGCCTGACGATAATCGAAGTAGCGCTTGATCAGATAGTCGATGTACCCCTTCTTGATGGTGTCCGCGCCGATGGAATCCACCGGGTATTGCATCCGGGGCGACCGTTTGCGGCCGAAGGTCACGGTGTTGGCGATAATGCTGCTGCTGACACTCGCGGCATTCACGTTCACCGACTGCCTGGGGCTCTTTTCGGACCGCCGGGGTGATGCCCTGTGCGTCCAGAACAGTTCCATCTTCTTCGAGTGGACATCCGCCGGTGAAATCTCCCCGCGCGTGATATTGGAGTGGCAGTTCCTGCACACGACAATCAGGTTTTCGATCTTGTTGTTCGAGGGGTCTTCATCGATATGATGAATCTCCAGTACAGCCACATCCGCGATACCACAGAACGGACAGCGATTGTCGGCTTCTTGATAGAGCTTCTTGCTCGACAAGGATGAAACCGACTTGCGCTGTTTCGGGCGCTTGCGCGCTTGGTCATCGGGTTGGGGCATTTCTCCGCTGCCTTTCATAAGTCCCCCAGATTTCGGCCGAGCCTTGTGATCCGCGTCATCAGGAACTTTCTCCTTGAAGCACCCGCCTATCCTCCACGGTCTTGACCTGTTTGCCCAGGTGGTTGAAGGACTCCACCAGGAAACCGCCGGTGCCGCAGGCCGGGTCAAGGATCGTCTCGCCGAGGCGCGGATAAAGGGCCTCGACCATGAAGCGCACCACCGGACGCGGCGTGTAGAACTCGCCCGAGTCGCCGGCCGCGTCTCGCATCTCCCGCAGCATGGATTCATAGAGGTGGCCGAGGGTGAAAAGCTCATCCTGGGCCTCGAAATGGATCGCGTTGACCTGATTGATCACGTCGCGCAGGATGTAGCCGGACTGGATTCGGTTAGCCAGGCGGCTGAAGACGCTGGCGATGACGCGCTTGCGGCTGGTAGGGCCGTTGTGCAGGCCGCTCAGGTAGGCGAACAGCCCTTGACCTTTGGTCCCATCGGGCCGGACAGCCTCTTCCTGGTTGATGAAGGCGATCAACTCCTGACCGGTAACACCATTTTCCTGAGCGGCCCAATCACGCCACCGGTAAGGCGGTTCGACGGTCGGGCGGTATTTCGTTCCCCTCATCTTGGCGCGCGACGCTTCGATCTGCTCCAAGTCATCGAGAAACTTGAGAAACATGACCCACGTCAGGAGCGGCAGCCGGTCCAGGTCGCCGGAGAGACCCTTGTCTTTGCGCATGATCTGCCGGCATGACTTGATGACGCTGCCCAGACGCTCGGCCGTGGTTTTGGGTTGGGTCACTTTTTTAGTTCGTTTTGCCATTATCTTCCCTTAAGCCGCATAGAGCAGCGTTTGCAGTTCTCGAATCGCTTCGACCAGCCGGTCTTCACCACCGAAATAACGGGCAATCTGAATTACATTCCCACGTTTGCTGATTGGAGGAACCTCCAACACATCAGGGATGACGAATTGGGCGGTGCCATGCTCGGTGTATTTATCGAGAAGTTCACCGAGAATTTCCCGCGCCTCGGGGCCATATTGATCGAAGAAATCCTTTTTCTCGGAGCGCAGGCGCTGGGCGCGCTCGCGCCGTGTCCGCAACGGAGCGTTAAAGGCGATATGGCACAGGAGGTCGAGAGGGTCGGCATCGGGTTGATCCGCCATTGAAGCCAACGCGTCGAAATCGATGCCCCGTTCGCCCAATTTATAGATAATCTCTTTCCGATGGTTGGGGTCAGCCCAGTCATTCCGAAGTTCGGCCGCGTTCCGATAAAGCGTCCGCACCTTTTCCGCGGTGTAGTCTGTAAAGTGTACGACCCTGAGTTGATTACCGTCGGCGTCAAGCTCATAGACAAGGTGGGCGGCAATCTCGACCTGGCCGCCATCGAAGTAGAATTTGCGCCTTTCGGCGGGAGCGCCTTCATCCGGAGGGAGTGGATCGACAATCACCTCGTCGCCTGCTTCGGGTTCTTCCTCCGGCGTCATGACCGCTTCCGAATCGGTGGGCCGGCCTTCCTCGTCGATATGCTGCTCCGTTTCAATGGACGGGTCACCGTCGAAGTCCGGGTCGGCGAACATGCGGGTGGCAGACCCGGTGTAATCGAGGATGCTGAAAAAGAACTTGCCGTAATCGTCCCGGACACGGGTCCCTCGCCCAATGATCTGTTTGAAATCCGTCATCGAGTTGATGACCCGGACGAGCACGACGTTCTGGACCGTCGGCGCGTCTATGCCCGTGGTCAGCATCTGCGATGTGGTCAAAATGACCGGTGTCCGGCGTTCAACGTCCTGGAAATTGCTCAGATGGCCTCGACCGATGCCGCCCTCGTCGGACGTGACGCGGCACACGTAATCGGAATGTTGGCGGGCCAGGTCGGAATTCAGGTTGTTCAGCGCGCGGCGCATCTCATCGGCGTGCTCCTGATCGACACAAAAGACGATGGTCTTGTCGAATCGCCCTGTCTTATTTAGAAATTCGGTCAAATGCCTGGCGACGGCCTCAGTCCTGGCTTTCAAAGACACGATTCGTTCGAAATCGTTGGTGCGGTATTCATCGTCCGGGATTTCCCGGCCGTAGCGGTCAAGGTCTCCCTGGCTCGGACGCCAACCCGCCGCGTCCCAAGTGGTGATGACGCGGTGGACCCGATAGGGGGCCAGGAACCCATCGTCGATCCCCTGGCGAAGGCTGTATTGGTAGATGGGATCTCCGAAGTAACGGTATGTATCGGCGTTATCCTGTCGCCGCGGGGTTGCCGTCATCCCCACCTGGAATGCAGGTTCGAAATACGCAAGTATAGCCCGCCAATTGCTATCGTCCTTGGCGCTTCCTCGGTGGCACTCGTCCACGATGATCAAATCAAAGAAATCCGGCGAATATTCGCGATAGAGTCCAGGTCTGCGTTCGTCTCGAGCGATGGCCTGGTAGATCGTGAAGTACATTTCCCGGCTCTTGTTGGCCACGCCCCCCTCTATTTTCCAGCGCGCATCGCCAAAGGGAGCGTATATCTTGGCCATAGGGTCATCGACCAGGACATTGCGATCCGCCAGATACAGAATTCGAGGCCTCCGGTAGTCCCCGGTTCGGTTCCAGCGCGATGACCAAAGCTTCCAGCAGATCTGGAACGCCACGACGGTTTTGCCCGTCCCAGTAGCCATTGTCAGCAGGATGCGACGGCGTCCCTGAAGAACCGCCTGAACGGTTCTGTTGATGGCGATCTCCTGGTAGTAGCGCGGCGATTTGCCGCTCAAATGATAGGCCGGCGCAAGAAGACGTTCCGCCAACTCGGGGCTGAGACGCTCCGAATTGACCAAACGCGCCCACAGTTCTTCCGGTGTGGGGAAATCTGCTATCTCACGCTCGAGACCGGTAATGTAGTCAAATTCCACGATACCTTGGCCGTTGGTCGCGTAAGCGAATTTTAGGCCGAGGATTTCCGCATATTCCTTAGCCTGTTGAAGACCCTGGCCAGGGTTGGCATATGAGGGTTTCGCTTCGACCACGGCTATGGGCATATCAGGGCGGTAACGAAGAATGTAGTCGGCGCGCTTTCCGGGTCTTCTGCGTCCCTGGCGGCCGGACACAATGATGCGGCCATCGGTGAAAGTGACCTGCTCGTTGATGCGGTGCGGTTCGTCATCCCACCCCACTGCTTGGAGCTTGGGGACGATATAGCGGCGGCAGGTATCGGCTTCGTTCAAGGCCATGGCTACCCCTGCCTCCCAGGCTCATTTTGCCGCTTCATCCATTCGTCGATGGACTCCCGAAAAAAGCGCAGGTGTCGTCCCACTTTTTGGGCCGGGATTTTGCCCTCTCGGACGAGCTTGTAGAGCGTCGACTTGGGAATTTTTAGGTAAACGGATAACTCCTCTATGGTCAGGATGTTGTCCGATTTGTTTTCCATCAGAAGCACCTCTGTAGTGTATGGGCAAAATTATCCTAATTATACCTCATCACAGAGAGGTAGTTTACAGTTCGTGTCAGTTCGTGTCAATTGTTTTTTTAGAGTGGCCAGCGGATTCAATCAAAGGCCGACTCAGCGCCAAGTACCGTCTGATAACGATTTGAACCGGCCTCTTATGTTGCTTCCGGCAACATAGACCCAGGCAGTCAGCATCTTTCCTCGGTTCATACATACCGTGACCAAAACGCGGCGGTAGAGGCAGGGACCTCCGGGGTGAAACCCCTCCAGCCGGTCAATGGCCAGGAGGCGGGTCTCGGGGTCGTCGAAGGTGAGGAGTTCCCCGTACACGTCGCCCCAGGGCGCGCCTGTGCCCTTCTTCGGGAGCCGGTCGGGGGTTGGCTCGGGATTGGGAATGCGAGCCACGACGCGCGCTTGTGTGGCCACGTCCGCGAGTGGATTGGTGGTCCCGACGGCGAGGATGTCCTCTTCCGGGACCTGCAGGACCGGGATTCCGGAGGATGTCTCGAAGAGGCGGCCGCGGACCAAGGCGTCCTCCACCGCCAGGACTCCCCGGCAGAAGCGGTCGTGGTTCCAGAAACCGCGCTTCAGTGTGCCGTAGACGAAGAGCCTCAGCATTCCGTTTGTGTTCGCGTTCGAGGGTTCTTTTGGGTTCATTGCCTGCTTCATCGGGTTCATTGGGGTGTCTGTCATGGTTCCGCCCCCTTTCTCTCCTGTGCGACGAACTCGAACGGCTCCACCGAGTACGCGGCCAGGTCCTCGCGCCGGAACACCACCAGGCTCATGGGCGGGACCGGAAGCTCCCTCCAGCCTTTTTCCTCCGCCAGCACGGCGTCCAGATACGCGGGGTCCGAAGCGTAGAGGACGGCCTTGCGGCGGGGATGCCACCGCAGTTCCAAGGGCCTGTTCCCCTTGAGCACAAAGACGGTGCCCGGATCGGTCCGGCAGGCGATGACGGCGGTGATCTGCCCGCGGCAGCGCCGGAGCCGGGTTTTGAACCGTTCGATGTCCATGGCCCCGTCCCGCGCGGCGTTCGCGGCCAGGCGGAACAGAATCTCGCTGTCCACCTCGGCGAAGCGTCGCATCTTCCAGCGCCGGAAGAGGTAATCGGCGTTGTAGATGGTGCCGTTGTGGGTGCCGATCACCTCGCCCGCGCGAATCGGATGGTTGTTGCTGTTGACCTGTTCGTCCCCACGGGTGCGCCAACGGGTGTGCCCGAGCAGGAGCGCGGCGCGTTTGTCCATGGAGGCAAGGAGTTCGGCGAAGGCCTTGTCCGTGACGAACCGCTCGGCCGTAACCGGGCGCTTGAAGAGCCGGTGGCCGCCGTCGGCATCGAGCCAGGCCGCGCCGGTGGCATGGGGCCCGCGCTCCTCGCTCAGCAGCAGTAGGCGGGTGAAGAGCCAGGCGAGGTGCTCCCGCTCCTCGACGCGCCGCCGCTTTTTTCCGAAGATGACGCCCGCGAGTCCGCACATCAGGGTTTCCCTCCCTGCGGATCGACGATGAATCCGCGGAAGACGCCCTCGGCATATTCCTTCGGGTGCTCTTCGATCCAGTGCGTGGCGTCGGGCCAGCCGAGCTCTCCGGCCAACCGGGCGACGACCGGCCGGTCGAGCATGTTGGTCAGCCCCGAGAGCCGGACCGCGTCGATGCCCTGCCAGACCAGGGCGGAGATGGGTATCCGGGCGGGTTTGTCCTCCTGCACTTCGGCAAGACCGTGTTTGATCAGCGCATCGAGGAAAGATGCGGCCTTTTCCTCTGGCGTGTCGCCCCGGACCGTAAGCTCGACACCGGCCAGCATCTTGGCGTTGCGCAGGACCATGTCGATGTAATCCTCGATGTCCCGCTGGTCGGAAAAGAGCGTGGCCCCTTTCATGGCCTGGACCACGTCGGTCAATGTCTCCCCGGTGAAGACCTCGCCGTCATCTTCCAGCGGTTGCCCATTTAGCGCGGTGTTTCGGATCAGCACTCTCATGACGCACCTCCTTGAGCCCCGCCAGTTTCGCCACCCGAAAAAGCCGGAGGCCGGGTTTCAGGCCCGGCCTCCGTGAGGGGTTCCGCCTTTGGGGCGGGTTGTTCGTCTGGTTTCACTCTGCCACGTTTGAAGGCCGAGTCCCCCGGCAGGGCGGAGATCAAATGCTTGCGCGCGGTCTTGAACTCGTCCCCGATCAGCCCCAGGTGGAGCAGGAAGACCCGGAAGTCGTACCGGGCGCTTTGAGGATCGAAGGACCGCTTGCGGCTCGATGCGGCCCGGCCGTTCAGCGCCTTGGCTGCCACGGCCAGTACCAGTTGGACGTAGGCTTTCACCTTGCCCGCGTGGAGCGTCCCTTCGAACCAGCGGAACTCGACCGTGCCCCGGTACCAGACGTTGTGCAGGTTCACCCCGTGGTAGCGGGTGCTGTCGTAGTGCTGGGGCTGCCGATTATGGTAGCCGTACCAGATGTGGTTGAGCTGGTCCCTGGTCCTGGGACGGCGTCGCTCGATCTGCGCGATGAGATCGTCGCTCACCGGCTTGCTGTAGCTCCGGCGGCGGGTCTCGTTCACTCCCAGAGCGGTGAGGATGAGCGCTTCCTGTTTGTAGACGATCTTGGCGAGATTCGCGAGGGTCCGGCCGTCAAAGGCTGTGGCGTCGACGTGGACGTGAATGCCGCAACGGTCGTCCACCTTGGCTCCGCAGGCCCGCAGCGCCCGGACGACTTCCTGGAGGACGGGGATGTCCTCGTAAGACAGGACGGGGCTCACCACCTCGGCCCGCAGATGGACCGGCACATTGATGAGCGAGCCGTCGGATACCACCTTCCAGACCCGTCCATGGTTGTCGGTGACTTCCCAGGGGTCGAAGCTCCCCGGACTGCCGATGTGGCGGACCTGGCCGCCCACCACCGAGTGGATCGCCTGGGCGACCCTCTCGCGCGTCCGTTTGACCGTCTCGATCTCGATTCCGAAGTTGATCCGGCGTAAGTCCATGGTCTCTCCTTGCGTTCTGTAAGCCCTTTCCCGGCAAGGGATTGGCTCTTGTGTTCACACACATACAGGCTTCTTTCCGAACAGAAAGCAAGGCGTTTCCGACGTATAACTCCTTTGATTCCAGTGAGTTATGTACACGCTGCCACAACCAGCGGAAACACGCGGGGTTACGGGATTTCCTGGCATCAGAAGAAAAGAGAGGTGTTCCGGGGATCAGGTCTGCTTCCAGATTGTCACTGTGTGTTTCTCCCACTTTCCGCCGCCGGCGAGGTCGGTGTTGAACCACTCGTCGCCCACGGATGGAGCAGGGATGGCGGCGTCGCGCTCGGCCTGGGTGCCGACGCCTCGGTGGATGGCTTCCCGCGCGGTAAGCCCCTGGTCGAGCCGGTCCGGCCCGAGCAGGTCCCGCCAGCCGAGGGCCGGTGCCCGCAGACGGGAAACAAAGGTCCGGTAATCGGTGGCGTCCTTGGCCGCTCGGTAGAGGAGCAGCGAGCCGCCAGCGTCTTGAACCAGGCTCGGCGTGTAGCAACGCTCGAGAAACGGCCCGCTGCCGTTTTTGAACACGGGGTTGATCTCGGCCTTACGCCAGTGGACACGGTCCCAGGACCATGCGTAGCCGATTCCGGCGTTGCCTGCGGAGCCGCCGGAGTAGAGCATCCACCAACGCCCGTCACCGAGTCGCTCGACGTGGGCGGCAGAGATATAACCGTTCGCGCCTTCCCAAGGCTGCGGATCGATCAGGCCGGAGAGGATCGGGCCGTTCCCGAACAGCTTCCATTCGACCGCATCGTCGGAGCAAGCCAGGCCGAGGCTGTCGTTGCCGCCGGTCGAAGCGATGAAATACATACCGTAGCGCCAGGTGAAAGGTCTCCCTTCGACCGAGGTGGGCAGCGGGTTGTACCAGAGGAAGGACGGCCCGTAATGGCCGCGGTTCCAGACCTGGACGCTTCCCTCAGTAACCAGATCGCCGGAACATGGGGTGTCGACCGTGAACGCGGCAGGGTCGACCGACGGATCGCAGACCGCGGTTCGCAGCCCGGCCATGGCGTAAGGCTGGTTTGGAACGTCCGGGTTCCAGTAGAGGATGCGCAGCCGGTTTGCGGTCTCCAGCGCACAGACCACGTGATAGCCGTTGGCCACGATCCCGACGACCTTCTTTTCCGTGTCCCAAGCGAAGCCGTCGTCGGAGAAGGCGCAAGTCATACCCGCGCCGTCGCCGTAATAGGCGATGAAGTTTCTGGCGTGGGTTCCATCATGGAAACCATCCACGGCGCGAAGGACACGGACATAGTAAGCGCGCCCGGCGGCAAGAGGCAGAACGTGCGGGTAGCGGTGGTCGAAGACGACCGGCGGAAGCCCCTCGGGCGGTTCCGCTCCGGAGGGGACCAGCAGCAGGCCGAGGTCCACGGCGCGGAGCAGGTCAGGGGTCATCGCCTGAACGACGGCGGTCTTTCCCGGTCCGAGGGTTCCGGTGAACCCCGGCAGCTCCAGAATCGTATCGGTGTTGCTCTTTATGGTGATGCTCATAGTTGGTTCCTCCCGGCCTGCGCCGCAAGCGCCGCGGCGGACAGGTCTTCATGTAGGTATCCGGCGTCCATCAGTTCCCGGTTGATCCGCCCGGCTTCGAGTTCCTCCCGCCGGATGCGGGCCATGAGTCCGGCGAACGCCTCGGCGGCGTCCGTGGAGATGCCGTGTCGCTCCTCGATGCGCCGCATGCGGGCGTCGAGGTTGGCAAGCAAATCGAGCGTGTGATCCCGCAGGACGCCCTCGCGTTTTTCCTGTGGTGACGGAATGAACTCGGTCAATCCGCCTTGTCTGCGAACGATCATGGCATTCCTCCGATCAGCTCAACGTCGCACCGAGGGTGTGAATCCTCGGATACACCAGGTTGTTGCCGGTCATCTCCGCCTTGTAGCGGACCTTGTTTCCGTTCGGATCTGTGAAGGTTCTGGTGAGCGTGTACTCCGTCCACTCCTGGTCAATCTCCCGCGTTATCTGGATCGACATCGGTTCCCAGGTTGACCCGCCGTCGTTGGAGGCGAACCAATCAATGGTGGTCCCGCTGGGGATGTTCATCTGCGTGTAGACCTTGGTGGAGGAGACACCCTGGGTGAGTTCGTTCTCACGGTTCAAATAAGCGCCCGTCGGGTCGTTGAGATACCCGATGAGGTTGACGTCCTTGTAGTTCAGCACAGGGGAGTCGTTGGGAACGTTGGAGGAGAGGATCGCCCTCACAAGCACCTGCGCACCGAGGTTGGGCAGCCGCTCCTCTTCCGCCGGCACAATGGCGTCCCAAGTCATCCCGTCGTCGGTCGAGTATTCCCAGACAATGCCGCAGCCCTCCGGAATGGACGAATACTCATCCAGGTTCAGGTCGCTGAACTGCACACCGGTGATGGGCTGGAAGCGGACCTCGCCTTCGGACTGGAAGTCGTAGCCGTAGATTCTCATGGTGAGATCGGAGCTGTTGAGCGGCGTCCAGGTTTCGGCGTTCGAGCTTTCCAGCAACACGCCGGCGGTGTAAGTCTGACGGGTGATGACCCCGTTTTGTCCCAGGCGGCCCAGCGTGGCGATGCGCACCCGGTAATTGGTGCTGTTGGTCAGCAGCACGACTGCGTAACTGGTGTTCGCCTCCGCGTAGAAGGGATCGTCGAAGACGATTTTGGTCTCGGAACCTAAGGCGATCTCGCTCGGAGCGATGACCTTCTCGGCCAGGATGACCTCGTTGGGAAGCCCGGTCGTGACACCGCGGATCTGAATGGTTACGGGGATGGAAGCGTCTTTCTGCGTGAAGTGAAGCCCCACGGCGGAGATGACCCGGTTCTCCCCGAAGCTGAAAGTCTGCGCAAGCGGGTCCCGGCGGCGGGTCACCCAACGCCAGCGCCATACGGTTCGCACCACGGGGACGCGGATGATGCGCGGCGGCACCTGCTGGATGATGGTCTGACGCTGCACGATGGTGCGGTTGACCACGACCCTTTCGATTCGCGTGATGACCAGGGGATCGTTGACCTGAAGGTTGGCTTGCGCCGAGTAGGTGCCGTCGGTCATTTCGACCACGCGGTTGCCGTTGCGGACATCGTCGGGAATGACGAAGGAGGCGATGACTCTGCCCACTGCGTCGCCGCTGAGACCTGAAGCCACCACCTTCCCGTCGCAGCGCACCGTCACACCGGTCGCGCCGGGGGTGAAGTTGGAACCGACCACAGCCACGCCTGTCTGACCGCGCCGACCGATATTCGGCGTCACCTCCACGGCGGCGTCTGGTTTTTCGAACACGGCGTAGGGATTGATGTTCTTGTCTTCGGACCAGTCGGTCTGCTCGATGAGTACGAGCTCCGTGCCCGGCAGGAGAACGAGGCTGTCCTTGAAAAGGGCGTCACTCCCGGCGGAGTCAACATCGAGCACCTGCGGCGTGGCTGCTCGGTTCGGGGCGGCGAATTGCCGTACCTCATCGATGCGGGCGCTCCACTCGCTGTGGTAAATGTCGGACTGGGCGTCGTTCGAGAAGTCATCGGAATAGACGCCCTTCTTGGTCTGGGCGTCCCGGTTCTGGAGCTCGTTGTTCATCTGGAACTGGGCGTCGTTGTACTTCAAGTCCTCGACGTCCTTGATGATCTCGTGGATCTGGTCCATGGTGATGCGGGTCAGCCCGAAATTGAAGACCGTCAAGTCAACCGAGTTCGGCGGACAATCGACGCTGCACAGTCCGAGCGTGCCTTCCGGGACGATGGGCAGCTTCGGCCAGTCCGCCGGAGCGCCTTCCAGCCGTTTGATCTCGCGGGTGGTGGCGTAGATGATGTCCTTGCGTCCGATGTAGTAGTCATAGTCGATGCTGCAGTTGGAACCGCCCACCGGCTCGTCGCCGATGTCGGTGCGGCCGAAGTTGATGATGGAAAGGTTGCCCGGTTCGATCTGCACGGGGGACATGGTCAGGCCGCTCGTGTTGGATGCGGGCGGGTTGCCGCCCACGATCTCGTCCACGCCGTCGTCGATGTACGACGTGACCCCGGCGGCGACGTCCTTGAGCCGCTGGAAATCGGCGCGGACCGTGTTCTGGGTGCCGCGGTAGATGCGGTACCCGGTCGCCCCGCTGACCGGCAGCCAGGAGAGGCGGTTGATTTCCCCGGTCAGGGTATCGCGCGACACGACTTTAGCGGAATCGTATTGAGTCTCACCGGTGGCGCTCTGAACGGTGACCAGGTAGAAATACTCGTCCGCCGTCGGGTGCCCCGAGCGTCCGAACCAGCCTCCGTCCGCGTAGTCCGTCCCCTCGATCATCTGCTTGGTGTAGGTCCAGCGGACGGTGTACGTCGTCCCGATGGCGGGCTCGTTGCCCGAACCCAGCCAGTCCACGTAGTTGCCGGATTGCTGCCAGTCCGCGCCTTCCTGGAAGACCGTCGCTCCCTGGCTCACCTCGAGGATGTCCACCACCGGGTTGGGGACGAGCAGGTCCTCGCCGCCGCCCACCGATCCGCGGGTGATGTTGGAGACGATCTCGACGATGCCCTCGACCTGGGTGGTTTCCTTGAGGGGCGTGTTGTTGAGCGCATAGCGCCGGGTGCCGACCACGTAGGTCTTCTGTTCGCCGCGGACCGACTTGACGGCCGTGGACTTGGGCACCAGGGTCGTGGTGGGCATGTCTTTCTGCAGACGGAAGCCTTGGATGTAAGCGCGGCCCGCGTTGGTGATCACCTCGACGTTCTCGCCGTCGTTGTCGCCGATGAAGCTGTCGAGTCCCTTGACCAGATAACTGCCGGCCTGGTCGTAAGTCCGCTCGGCCAGGTTCTGGAGAAGCGAGTTCAGCCCCTCGGCGGCGGCGAAGGCGAGTTGATCCTCGGTGATCGACGCCACGGTGATGCGGCTTCCCGGCAGCGTCCCGAGCAGGTCCTGCAGATAGAGATTCGACTTCTCGCGGACGGTCGCTGTCACGTCGCCGGTCTCGCGGTCGAACTTGTGGACCGCGACCACCTTGCGCTGTGTCACATTGTTGGGCAACGCCTCGCCGCTCGTGTCATGATCCTTGAGCGACAGGACCCACTTTTCCCGCTCCGCGGTCGGTTCACCCGTCGCAGGGTTGATGAGCACGGCGTCCTGGTTGTATCCGTAGTTGTATTTAAGAAGCTCGACGTAGACGTAATCCGCGCCGCTCGTCTTGGCCGGGTCGTAGGTGAGCACCGCTCCGGGCACGCGCTCCAGACAGCCGTCGATGTAGACTATCCCTTCGGCCACGGTGAGCACGTTGGCCGCGACCGTCACGCCGAAGCCGCTGACGATGGCCCCTTCTTTGAAGAGGATATCCGCGAGCTTCCTGCGCTCTTGGTTGATGATGTCCTGCTGCTCGTTGAGCTCCGAGTCGAGCAGGTCCCGGTCCTGGTGGTAGCGGACCCGCTTGTAGTTTTTTGTCGGGTCGAACGTATCGCGCGAAATGGACATGGTTTTTCCTCCTAAATCTTGATGACCCCGACCAGCTCCACCCGCGTGTCCGAGGTCTTGTTGAAATCGGGGATGTTCTTCACTTCGTACAGGTAGCCGGGATCGAGCACCTCACCGGTAGGGTTGGTGTCGGGGTGATAAACGCCATTCGCGGCATAATCGGACTGGAGTCCGGCGATGTAGGCCACGTCACCGCCGAAGAAGCCGTATTCCCGGATGGTGATGCCGTTGGCTTCGTTTTCCTCGAAGCGGAAGAAGACCCCGATGGTCTGGGTCTCCTCGCCGGTTTCGATGTAATGGATGCCGTTGACGATGAGCGTCCCTTCCGGGTCTTCTTTAAGAAAGGTCCGTTTGTAGTGCTTTTTGCGGGCCCGCTCGTTCTTCAGCGCTGTCTGATCGATGTCCGGCGCGGGCGGATTGACGGGATCGGTGAACGTGGCGTCCCCGTCGCCGATGGCGCAATGGGTGATGCCCTCGATGGGATCGCCCATGAGCAACCGAGCGGTGAGGATGCGGCCTGTTTTGACGATGAGTCCAAGTGACATACGTATTCCTCCTTCAGGTCTGGATCGAGTGGCCTTCGCGGATCAGCACGGCGAAGACGGTCAGGCGGGCGTCCGCTTGACCGGTCGCCTCGCGCACCACGAGTTGGGCCGAGTCCGACGTCCGTTCGATCTCGGCGAAAACCACGAAACGGGTATCGCTGCGACGTTCCATAAGTCGGTGAACCCGAACGGCCGCGTCGGAGAGGACGGCCGGAAAACGGACCACCCATTCGCGCAGGTCGAAGCTCCGCAGAATCGATCTCACGACCACGGCCTGGGTGTCGGCATAGGCGTTCACCTCCGCCGTGATCCGCAGGGCCGCGTCCTCTTCGCGCCGGATGGTCCGCGTCGTCGACGCCGCTCCGACGGCTTCGAAAATGACCGCCGGCAAGGCTGGCATCTGGGCGCGGTTCATTGGAACCACGGAGCCCGGGAAGGGCCGGACGGAGAGTGTGTTTCCGCTACGGGTTGCCACGTCTCAGCCTCCCGGTGATTTTGTTCGCTTTGCCGACGTTCCGGATCACCCGGAACATCTGGGTCAGATGTCCGGGGTTCGCCGCAATCTCCTTCTTATTTCCAGATTTCACCGCCATGGAATCACTCCTTCACCGCGCACCAGCCCGGACCGGACAGGTTGAAAATCTTGTAGGAGGCGCCGTTTAACGTGAGCACGTCCTCCGAATCGGCCGCACCGCTGCCGATGGCATAGACTTCGATCAACTCACCGCGCAATTCCTTGTAAGCCGCGGTCGTGTGCGCGACGAGCCAGGGGAACATGGTGACCAGTCCGTATCGTTGGTCGGGATTGGCGGCGGTCTGGAAATTGCCGTGAGCTGCGGCGCACGATCCGGTCTGTCCGGCCGCGCTCGCCCAGCCGTCGAACTTGTTGATGGCGTAAAAACTGCCCGGGGACTGGTAGTGTCCGACCACGACCGGCTGCGGGTCTTCGCCGATCTTCGCTCCGACTGCGTATGCGCTCACGAGGCTCGCCAGAGTGACCGTATCGGGGATGGAAACCGTATCGACAGCGGATACCTGGACGCGCTCGATCCCGGCGTCATCTTTGATGATGTAGCTCGAGCCCACCGTGAAAATGGAGGCGTCGTTGACCTGCAGCGTGATGTCCGCGCCGGGTCCGGCCGCCGCCTGGGTGACCGCCACCGCCCCCGACCAAAAGCGTTTGATCAGGCCACTGTACTGCCCGTAGTAAGTGGCGACGATCTTGGTAACGATGAAGACATGATCCTTGTCGGCGTAAATCCAATACAGGAAAGCTGAAGCGTCCACGGTCTTGATGTAGGTGTAACTGGTTTGAAACGCCTCCTTCACGCCCGCGTGCGTCACCGCGTCCCAGTAAAGGTAGGCCCGGACCGCAATACGGTCGGCCGCGGTGTCGTTGACAAAACGGATGAAGATATCTTCGGAGCCGCTCTCTCCCGCGGAGGTCAGCACGTAGCTGGGCTCGGCGTCGCCGGACCGGTCGTCGTGGAGAGACCACCCGACCGTTCCCACCAGAAAGTCCTTCAGCCGGACAAGCAGGTCGGCCGTGTTGGCGGCTGTGCCGGACGTGTTGTGATAGGCCATACGTTCCTCCTACAGGATCGGGTTTTCCGTACCGGTGATCCGGAGCTTGATGTCGGTTTTGTTTTGCACCGGCGTTCCGGCCGGCACCGTGCAGCGACGCCAGAACGAGAGGGTCGCGTTGTGCGCCTTGTCGCCCAAGTTGAGCGGCGCGCCTCCGACGGCGGTGTCGAGTCCCGCCTGCGTCAGCGCCAACGCGTACCAATCCGACTCATCGCCCCCGGAGACATCCACCGGCTCGATCACCAGCCCGGTATAGTCGTAGCCGGAATAGACCACGGCACCCGCATCATGGGCGGCCGGGGTTGTGCCTCCGTAGCCACGTTCCACGGCGAGGACGGTTGTCCCGCCGCCGCTCAGGATGCGCATCTGTTCGTCGTCGACGATGATGATTTCGCCGTCAACGGAGAGCGGCGCTGAGAGTTGCAGAGATGTCTCCCCCGACGCCAAGGCGGATGCCAGGGTGGTCTGCTCGTTGGCGAGGAACAGCTCCTTGTCTTTCGTTTCCCCGTCCGTGCCGTTGTAGGTGTCGTCATCAGGGTTCGCGAGGTCCCCTTCGGACACGCGCTGGGTCAATGTGATGTCTTCGTACAGGTGTATCGCCATCGATCTCTCCTATGCCGCAGGCCATTGCGTGACCGTGTATTGGTTCGCCGCCGCCTCGAAACCGGCCATCGCCTCGGCGTGATCGTCCCGCTGCCGGTAGCGCCAGCGGAGGCACGGCTTCGACTTGCGGAAGCCCGACCCGTTGAGCGGCATCGAGCCGAGCCGCATGGGCCGGGTCCGATCCACCGACAGGAGCAAGCCTGTGTGATTCAGCCTGCGGCGGTTGAGCAGGAGCGTCTCCACGCGTCTGCGGCGCGGTATGCCCGTGTCCACGTCCATCTCGAAGGATGCACGGGCTTCGGTTACATAGGCGTCGGTCAATTCAGCGAGGTTGAGCGCCTTGTTGTTCAGGGAGAAGCCGGGCCTACGGGCGCGCCAGCGGTCGACGATGTCCCATGCCCCGGAGACCTCCGACCATTGGGAGTCGGCGTAGGCGGTGATGAACAGGTGACGGCCCACGGCCGCGCCGGAGACCTTGTCGTCCCTCCCGAGCCTCGAATGCCCGACGCGGAACCAATGAGAGAGCCGCGACCGCTTCCCGTACCGGTGTGTGCGACGGTCTCCCGCGAGGTCGGGCGCATCCTGAACGGCTTCCGAGAGCAGACCTTTCTGCCGGAACTTGATCCGGCAAGACTGAGCGGAGCGATTCAGGCGCGAACGATTCAGGTACTGGCCCGCCAGCCGGATGAACGAGACGCCCGGTTCCACTGCGGGCTTGGTTTCGATCTCGCAGCAGAACGACGCCCGCCGTTCGCTGACCCAGAGGTTCGGCAGGCGTTCGATATTGAGGTTGCCGGTGTTCAGGCGGAACCGGGGAGATCGACCATGCCAGCGGGAGACGCACACTGCGGCGCGCTCGATGTCCTGCATGAGCGTGGTGCCGTCGGTGATCCGCCACCAACCCCAGGTTTTGTTCTTGCGGGTGAGGTGGAAATCGGTGTTCAGGGCGTTGTGGTTGACCACGAAGGTTTCGTGCAGATGCCCGAGACACACGCGCTCGACGACCTTCTTGATGATCGCCTCGAAATCCGATTCCATCGACAAGAGCGTGTAGAGCCACTGCAGGAAGAACACCCGCGTACCGACGGGATGATGGAAGGGCAGCGCATCCCGGACTCCCTGGACGAGGTTGTCGCTGTCGATGCGGTAGACGCCCAGGCTGTAGATCAGCCCAGGAAGCTTCGCCCGTCCGACAACCGAACGGCGGTTCAGGCGCAGCGCTTTGTGAAAAGTCTCCTCGATGCGCCCCTCCCACCCGATGTCAACGAGCGAGCGGCCGATGGCGGGGATGGTGCTCTTGCGCCGGTAAATCTCTATGGCCTCGCGGATAAGCCTGCGCTGGGCGGCGGCATCGACGGTGGGATCGAAGCGGTGACCGACGATCTCACCGAGAAACGGCAGGAACCGCTCCTCGCACCGCCCGACGTCGAAGATTTCGGGGAGGCGTTCAGCCAGCGCCTTCAACTCGTCCAGACTCGCGGCCGGGACCTTGAGGAAGGCATCCAGATCGCCGGACTCGTCCCTCTCCCGGTAGAGCGGCGGAAGGAGGTCGATGAGTTTCTTTTCGAAGTAGGAGGACATCAGGATGCCCTCCGCACATCGAGGTTGACCTGACCGAGCGCCGCGATCTGACCGGCGCGGATGTCAACGTCCTGGATGGGTGTGTACATGCGCACGTGGCTCACGCCACGCACGCCGTCCAGAAGCGCTACCAGATCCGAGTAGTGGACCGGTGCGCCGAAGCTCATGCGGTCGAAGGCGAAGAAATCCGCCAATGCCTGTTCGACGCGGCTCCGAACCAAGTCGAGGTCCTCGCCGGCATAGGCGAACACCTCCGTGTCAATCGAGACCGGCCGGTAGACGGGATCGAAGAGGTTGATCTCGACGGTGATGACCTTGCGCGATTCCAGGTATTCGGCGAGGTCCTGCTTGAGAAGCATCGACGGCGGACCGCCGCCGTCCGGGGCCACGGCCAGGTTGACCTGGTAGTAGCGAATGTTCTTGCAGTCGTTGACGTCGAGGATTTGGGCCTTGGCCACACCGGGGAATCCCTCCGCCAAGGCAAGGTAATCCTCCTTGGTGACCGCTTTCCAGAGCGAGCGCACCTCGGCCGGAGCCTGTTTTCGGGCGTGCTCCAGCGTCTCGCGGGCGGCTCCGCCGGTCGCCGGGACCGGGTTGGTTACCGCGAGGGGAACCAGACCGCCGTCGAGGTAGATGGCCGTGAGAAGCTCGGTGACGAGATTGGGACCCAGGTTGCCTTCGGCCCCGAGGGTTTCGAGGTACTGGACGCGGATTTCCGCGCCGGAGTCGGGAACCGCTCCGCGCAATCCGTCGCCGAAGACGATCCGGGTGATGTCCAGCGCGTCGGTCTCGGCCATGAAGTGGCGCGAGTCGGAACCGCTTTCCTGAAAGTGGGAGACCTCGGTCCATTCCTGGTCCTGCACCCACACACGGATCGAACCGTGGGCGATTTCTTTTCCGGCAAGGATGATCGAGTCGCCCGTGTCCCCGTCTGCTGTAAAGGTCTCGGTCTTGCGTTTTCCCTGGCGCGCGCCTGCATCGACGCTCGTCCGGCTCCGAGGGATCGTCGCGTCTTCGGCCGTCTCGAACACGATGTCGTTTTCTTCCAGACGGGCCCTGCACGTCGTTCCCGCCGGGATCACCAGATCCGCGTCGAAAGGTGCGGCCAGGGAGAAACGCAAGGTGGTGGTTGCGGCCACCGGCCCGTCGAGCCGGTAGCTGATAAGCTTGCAGAGGTTGATGACGTTCTGCCGCTGACGGGCGGTGGGCAGGAAGGACTCCGCCGCCTGGGCGTCGAGATAGTAGGCCAGCATATCGCCGATGCCGCAGAAGAGTTCCAGCAACACCACGCCGAGGTCGGACGCGTTGAAGTCGGTCCAGCGGTCGGTGAGCTGCGGCACCCGCGCCAGCAGTTCCCGGCGCAGGGAGTCGTAGTCCTTGTTCGTGTAAGCAATGCTCGCTCTGCCCATTTCCGTTCGTCCGTTGCGGTTCGGTCACAAGTGGTCCCGCCGGACGAGCCGGACGAGGACCCGCTTGTTACTTACCGGCGACGGCGCGGAACTGTCGGGGCGGAGCGGATTGGCGCGGCTCGCGGTAGAAGGGATAGACCAGGTTGCCTTCCACCTGGCTTTGAATGACGCGATAGGCGATGCGGACCGGGAGAAGGTTGCTGTCCTTATTGGAGGGGGAATCGTCGAAGGACACACCGGTGATGACGACCCGTTTCTCCCAGCGCCTCACGGCGTCGATCACGTAATGGCGGATCAGGCCCCTCAACACCTCGTCGTTGGGCTCGAACACCAAGTCCTTGAGCCTCGATCCGAATTCCGGGCGCATGAAGCGTTCGCCCGGCCGGGTGCCGAGAATCTGAATGATGCTCTCGTGGATGTGTTCGTGTTCGGTGGAGGTGGCCGAAGAGACCTGTGCGCCCCCGGACCGCCGCTGAAAGCGGAAGGGAAACTTCAACCCGCGTCCGAGGAAATCCAAAGCCATCAGTCACGCTCCTCGCAGATGCTGCCGGGCGAGTTACCCGAATCTGGGTCTCCATTGGAGCCATCGTCGTCCGGGAAATGAATGACCAAGTCCAAGCCGTTCGCCATGGCGACATGGATCGTACCGTCGGCCTCGATGACGCCCTTGTGACCGCTTTCCATGGCCGTAAAGCCCTTGGCCCCGCCGGGGACCAGACGAACCTCGATATCCTCTCCCACGCCTTCGATGCGGGAAATGCCGAGCACCACCGAGGTGCCCGCGGGGTTGCCGATCATGGCTGTGCGCTCTGACTGGAATACATCCAACCGGTATCCGCCCGGCAGCTCGATGCGGTAGCGTCCTTGGGCGGTCTGGTTCGGATCGATGTCCAGGGGAAGCCCCTCGATCCCGGCCGCTTCGTAGGTCACCCGCACCGCCTCGGGTTTAAGCATAAGGTCCCGGCCATCAGGCAGCGTCACCTTGCCGGCTCGAGCGGGATCGAGGATCACCGCCTCGCCGTCATCCATCACCGCCAATATGACCCCTTCGGGGCTGGTACGCACGAAAATGCCATCGGCCATAACAAAAAGTCGCCCGCCGTCCGGGAGGTCACGTACTGTGGTTCCGGCTGGCATGGTCACGAACGGGTGAAAGTCTTGGTCGTTGTTCAACTTGTTCAAATATTCCTGGGCGCTCTGGCGATGAGCATCGAGCACTTCCTCAGCCTGTCCCCGAATGGTCTGGGAGGCATCGTGTCCGGCCTGGAGGATACTCATGATTCCGGAGAGTTTTTCCTCGATGCCCTTTAGCGCGTAATGATTCTCTCCGGAGTCTGTTTCTTCAATCACGGTGCCTAAATAGTATTCCTCGGGCATGGCTTCTCTCCTACGATCCAACCAGGGTGGGGTTGGACTGGTAGAACAGGGTGTTCTTCGGTGTGACTTGTCCGGTTACCCCGTCAAATTCGAACACCCACCACGCGGTGCCATCCTGATTGGGGACGTTGAAGGTGTACTGCTGGCCGCTCTGCAAAAAAAGTTTTACAGTCGCACCCGACTGGGCCAGAGCCCAACTGGGGTTTGAACTCCGGTTGGTGTAGTTATGCACGTAGTAACGAAATGGTCCGGGAATAAGGCGAAAGATTGTGATGGTTTCTGGGCCATAAGATGAGGTATCGTCCACGTCCAGTTCTGCCGCATCGGTTTCGTAATCGTGGCCATAATATACATGGAACCTCGTCCCGTTGGGCAGAGGCCCCCACAGATGCGAATCCAGGTCCGACGGAGTCGCTCCCCATTGCAGAACGATCCGCGCTATCTGGCCGACCAGAACGGGTGACAGAACGATGTTCTCGCCGGAAACACCCGTTTCGGAAACGTTGATAAGACCCGTTGCCGTGATATAGTTTTGTGCCGATGCCTCGTAGTAATAAAGCCCTTCGCGTAAGTTCACTTCGTAGTACCCGTAATAATCGGTAACCGTCTGGGCCACAATAGGCCCTGTCTCGATGAGGCGAAAGAGGATGGTGGCGTTGGGGATGCCTGAGGTGTTGAGCGCGTCAATCACTATGCCCGTGACTCCCATGATGTTAAGCCCCTGGAAATCGGGGTGCAACGCGAACCAGGAGGCATAACGCGCCTCGACCATTACGTGGCGAACGCTCAATTTGGCCGGTGAGTCCCAGACGATGATCATGGCGTTGCCGACATTACCGCTGAAATAAAGGAAACCGTTTTCGTCTACATTCACTATATCCGCATTCGAGGATTGGAAAACCGGGGCACTGGCCTTGCCACGGACGGACAGAGGAATAAGCTGCTCCATTTCCGCAACCGAAACACGGATGCTCTTAGGAAAAACGTCCCAATAAGCCGGGCTGGTCAGATCATCGCTCATTGTGGGACCTCGGCGCTGGCCTGACCGTATACTTCAACCTGAACGTGTCTCAGGCTTGTTCGCTCTTCAGATGCCCAGACCATGATCATGGCCGCTCCGGGCGTAAGTCCACACAGAACGTTACCCAACTCATCGATATCCGCGACCTCGGAATTGGACGATTCATAAACCGGAGCAGGAACATTGCCTCGAATAGAGAGAGGGATCATCTGCGAATACGTGGAGATCGAAACACGAATCAACTTGGGAAAAACATCCCAGTAAATATTCTCGTTCTCGCGCATCCCCATTACCTCAATCGTCGTTCGTGTTAAGGCTTCCGGTCACGATGATCGCCCCGCAGGCCGTGATATCGCCAATGCGGGCGTTCGGCAGTCCCTCGGTTGCCGTGTTCAGGCTGCCCGTCACGATGGGGGTCACGCCGTGACCCGGAATCGGGCAGACGTGCAGGTCGCCCAAGCGTGCCGCGGGTCTTCCGTTGACGACAGTCCGAAGCGCGCCGGTTATGATCACGCCGCCGTGACTGGAGATATCACCGAGTCTCGCTTGGGGTCTTGCCATGGCTATTTCCCTGTCAGAAGGTGGATCAAAAAACCGACCACGCCGCCCACGGTTCCGCCGATGGTGAGCACAAGACCGACCACTTTCCACATTGTTTCGACGCCCATTTTTTCATTGATTCCGGCCTGCAGGCTCTTGATATCGTCGGCGTGCCGGCGCAGGTCGTCCTGGATGTTGCGGACCAGAAGGTCTACGTTCTCCTTGTCCGACTTCTTCTCGATTTCGTGCTCGATCTTTTCAAGCCGCGCCTGGATTTCCCTACGATGATCCTCGAGAATGTTCCTGAACTCGGCCCGCCATGATTCGAAGGTCCGAGCCAGCATCCGCTCGCTCTGGCTCCAGTCGCACGGGACGCTCTCAGGTCTGGTTTCAGCCATTCGATTTTTCCCTTCGCAGCGGAAACCGGCCCCGTATCTGCAGATCGCGCTCGAATCGGTCCGGCAAGCCGCACCGTTCCGGATTCCGGCTCACTTCATCCTGGTTGCAATGGACCTGGTCGGCACCCATGTTCTGTGAGACCGAGTCCTCATAGATGCGGTAGAAATAGAGCGGCTTGGGGATATGGCGCACCTCGGTAAATTCCGCGAGACGTAAGCAGAGGCTGTAGTCTTCATCGCAGTAAAAACTCTCGTCGATGCCCCCGCTTCTCTCAAATACCGAAGGCCGGATGAGCCGGAATTGGAGGGTTTTGAAGTCCTGAAGCATCCGACCCCTCGAATAAGGAGCCCGACGACGATTGCTGTACCCGGTTATCCGGTCGGAGGCGTCGATGACCTGGTAGTCCGTGTAGACCATTCCGACGGTCGGATTTTCTTCCAAAACCGCGACTGTCTCCTCCAGGGCCGTGGGAGCAAGCATGTCGTCGCTGTCCACCCAACACAGATACGTCCCGAAGGTGTCGGCCAAGGCCGATTTCAAGGCTTTGACAGCCCCCCGATGGTTATAAAAGGCGATGCGCACACGCCGGTCTTTCTTGGCGTATTCGAGGGCTTCCTTCGCGGTCTTATCGGTCGAACCGTCATCCCAGACGAGCAAATCGAAATCTGTGTATGTCTGAAATAGAACGCTTTCGATGGCTCTACCGATATAGCGCTCCCGGTTACATACCGGTATGACGATTGAAACGGTTGGATGCATCGCATCTTCCTTTAAGGGTTGATCAACACCTTGTTCGCTGACCGGATGATTATGTTGCCTGTTACGCCGTCCATCGTGATGGTGCTGCCAGCTTTGTCGTTGAAACGTATCTTCTCCGAGCCCTCAGTCGAGTCGATCAAGAGCTCCTGCGTACCGCCCAATCCCCAGATGTGGACCTTCTCCTTGCCCTTGGTGGTGTCGATGAGAATCTTCTGCCACCGGGCGCGGGACTTGTCGCAGGACTGGATATGGATTTTCTCCATGTCCTTCCACGCCTCCCAGCGCACGAACTGCCGGCACAGATCGGTGATCTCGATGCGGGCCTTCTGGTCCTTGATGTCCGAGTCGATGTCGAGCTGGTCGCCCTGCTCGGCGTCCTTGGTTCCCCGGCGGCGCGCATTGCCGGTCTGAATGTCGCGCTTCACGCGGCATTCCATATGAAGAATCTGCCCGGCCCGGTCGATGACCTTGAGGAACTCCTCCTCGTCGCGGTCATCGAGAACGATAGTGTGTCCGGTCTCGGTCTTGAGAAGAACCTTGCGGCGCGGGCAGTAGTACGGCGGGTGGCCGTGGTGTTTCTTGTGCTCCAGGTCGTCCCGCCGGTCGGGCTTGTGCTCGACCTTGTCCTCGCAGTCATGGCAGGTCGGATCGGAACATAGGGGTTTGGATTCCTCCGGTTGCTCGCCGGGGTTGGTCTTTGCCAGCCACACGCCGGACCAGATCGGGTACTGGACATTGCCCCCTTCGAATTCGGCCCAGACGGAAGCGCCCTCCTCGGGGATGAGAAACACGCCGATGTCCTCGTTGCCGCCGTAGGCAAAGCAGGGCCACGCCCATTCAGACCAGTTCTCTTTGCCGGTTCCGAGCACCGCTGGAATTTCGAGCCGGCAGCGGCCGAGCCGCTCCGGATCGTTGTTGTCCCTCAAGAACGCTCTATACTTTCCGTACCAGCGGTTTTTGTAGCGTTCCTCGTGCTGCCGGTCCTGTGTCTCGATCACGATTCGTCCCTCGGATTACTTCAGCGGCAGAAAGCCCCGCAGCACCTCGCGCACGATGCGGGTGACGGTTCCGTCCGGCGTCTTCTTCGGATCGGCCTTGGCCACGGCATGACGCAGGGCGTCCTGCGCCGCGGTTTCGAGCTTGAGTTCCTGGCCGGCGACGCCGGTCTTGACCTCTTTCGCTCCGAGCCGCTCGATGACGCCGATCACCGCGTCAAGTGCCGAGGCCTTGGCCCGGCCCCAGGCCGTGAGCTTGATGACGGTAACGAGCGTCACAAACAAGGTCGCGATGAGTTCCTTGTGGTCCAGGAAGAGGGTCAGAATCTGTTCAAGCTGTTGCATTGCGTTCACCTCCAATGGTTTTCATTGCTTCTTCGAACGAAACGTATTTGCCGCCGAGGTGTCCCCATCGGGTCCGCACCTCGCGGATGTCCACGTGGACAAATCCTTGCTCCGGGTAGACGCCGATTCCGCCGTTACGGAAGGCGGCCACCTGCTCGGCGAGTTCGTACATCCCGGCGACGGACAGGCTCTTGATCACGATGTCCGCGGCGTGTCCGCGCAGATGCCGACTCTGTTTTGCACCGCCCACCGCCTGGTTGTGATCGGGACAGCGGTAGCCGCTGGTGACGCGGATTGGAGCGTTTGCGAGGTCTCGCAACTCCTGGAGCGCATCCACGAGGCGTTGATCGATCTCGGTCTTGCCGCAACACCGGCAGGCGAACTCGCTCTTCGAAAAATTCCGGCTCAGATCTCCCATGTGTCTTTCCTCCTTACAGCCTCCGCCCGCTGTCCGCGTCGATGGTCACCATCGGCGGCGGCTCTTCCTTCGGCGTGATCGGCGCTTCCTGGTCGTTCTGCTTGCCCTTGGCCTCGTCCGACTTGTCGCCGGCCCCTTTGCCCAGGGCGTTTTTCTTGAGTTTCAGTTCGCAGTGATATCCGCCCTCGCCGAAAGCGTGGCGGACCGAATGGCAGTAGTAGACGCCCGAAAATTTGCGGCCCACACCCTTTACCTCCACGTTCTGCTTGGCGCGCAGCGCGGGGATGCCGATGGTCACCGCGTCGGCTTCCACCTGGCGGAGTTCCGCCTCGCGGAATTTCCCCTCGGAAAGGTCCTGTGCCGGTTCCTGCCGGGGCTCCTCGTGAAAGCCCTCGGAACGGTCAAAGGTGAGGACCACCTGTCCGGACTCTTGCTCCTTGTAAGCGCCCTCGCCGGTGTTCCCGTCCACCAGGTAGGTCCGTTTTCCCAGCGAGGTCCGCTCCGGGGTGGTCTCGTTGTTGGCCTTGTGCTCGACCGGCTCCTTTTTGCGCGGGTCCACGCCCACGGCTTTGGTCTCGACGCCCGCTCCTTTGGCCCCCTGTGATTGCGTCGAGGGGCGGAAGGAACGTAGAACACCCTTGCGGTCGGCGAAGTACTCGAGGATCGCGGCGGGTTTCTTGTCCAGATCGCGGGGATGGAAATGCAGCTCGTCGTCCTGGATGTAGAAGACGTATCCGGTGACGCCGTCGCCGTCCTTGTCGCGCGCCTTTCCGGCCAGCTCCTTGAGGAACTGGGCGTCGGAAACGTTGCTCTGGGTTAAGCGCAGATGGCGGCCTTTCGTGGCCGTGACCACCGGAGTGAGGCCGTTGGCTCCTGCGATCTCCTCGGCGATCTCGGAGTAGAGAATGCCGGGCGCGGGCTTCTGCCAAACCTTCTGGTTCTCCTTCCCGGCCAGCTTGAAACCTTTGTCGTAGGCCTTGATGCGGATCGTCGGGTCGCCGTCCTCCGGGAAGTCGTAGTCGATGTCCTTGATGACTGCTTTCTTGCGCGGCGAGAGGTTGCCGACATATCCGAAACGGGCGACGATCTCGTTGCCTTCCTGGAACAGGGGATCGTCGACGAACTGAAGGTTCCGGTCGGTGACCGCCAGCTCCAACACGTCGAGTTCCTCCTCGTTGTCCTCGAAGACGAACGAGGTGATCTCCTGCGTGATATCCGCCGAGAGGGTCTGCCCCTCGATCTGGATCAGAAAGGTCGGTTTGAAGGTGTCGATATCCATGCGCCGATCTCCAGTCGGCCCGCCTGAAAGACGGACTCCACCGGATACTTACCGGCGCGCGGCGCGAGGTGTCGGGATGGATGAGTCCGGGGACTCAGTCCAGAAGCCGCATGCTGACGTGTTCCGCCGAAGGGATGCGCAGGATGGTCCCCGGCGTCAGTTCCATGGGAAAGAAAATGTCGTTGTAGTCGCATATGATCGTAAGCGTCCGGTAAACCCCATCTTCACAGCCTGGAAAAATCCTGGCATGATAGGCCCCAGAATGGAGGACAAATCATGTCAGGTGATGCGGTTCGAATTATTGGAATAAAAAATGGCAGATCAACA